>JAGUYV010000154.1 GCA_020061125.1 bacterium
GAGGCCGCGGCATCGGCGTCGCATCCGTGACGGACACCGTGCGCGCGCACGGCGGCGTGCTGCGCCTAGCCTCAACCAGCCAGGGCGCCGTATTCTCCATCTGTCTCCCCTGCGGACCGGAGCGTTCCCATGACTGAACTCCCGCGCCTCGCCGCGCCTGTTGTGCTGTGCGCGGACCCGGAACCGGCCATGCTGGCCTTTTTCAAAAAGGCCTTGCGCAAACTCGGCATGACGCCTGTTCTCGCGCACAGCGGCGCGGAATGCCTGTCACGGATCCGATCATCCGGGTTTGCTTTTGAATGGGCCATTATTGATGCGGATTTCAAGGATGTGGATTCCCTGGCAATCATGGACGAACTATACGCGCGGCATCCGGCCGTGAACGCCGTGCTTGCATATTGCAGCATTGGAGAAACGGAGCGCGCCATACTCGACAGACATCCGGAATGCGCGCTGCTTCGCAAGCCGTTTGTGCTCGACGAGCTGAAACAGATATTGAACGGAACGCTTTAAGGCAAGGCCAAAGCCCGGCGCGGGGCTGCAACACACACGCCGCGCAGCGCCCAGAACCGCAAACGGCCGCCGCCGGAAATATTGCCGGGGGGGCAGTGAATCCATGGCGCCGGTTCAAGGGGGATGGGCGCCTGACTGCGCCGCGTCTGCATAATGCGCGCGTGCGCCATGCTGTTGCATGCGCGCATCCCATGTTTGCAGCGCCTCGATGTCCATGGGACGCACTACAGAACAAAGCGGCAACTATCTCAAACCAGGGAGTGGAAAATGCTCAAGAACATGAATGTCGGGAAAAAAATCGCCATCGGATTCGGGTCCGTTTTGCTTCTCATGACCGTGGTGGGAATTGCGGGCTATTACGGCCTGTCCACGGCCGCGTCCGGATTCGCGGATTACAGGGCGATCGCCAGGGACACGAATCTGGCGGGCAGGCTTCAGGCCAACATGCTGATGATGCGCATGAAGGTCAAGGATTTCATCATTCGCGGCGAAGGCAAGGATGCCGACGAGTACGAAGAATACAGGAACGAGATGCAAGGTTTTCTCAAGGAAGCCCAGGAAGACATCAAAGACCCGGAAAGAGCCAAACAGATTGACGAGGTCGCGAGAAACATCAAATCATACGAACAGGGTTTCGTTCAAGTGGTTGATTTCCGAACCAAGCGCGACGACATCGTAAACAACACACTGAACGTCAAAGGACCTCTCATGGAAACCACCCTCACGGAAATCATGATGTCCGCACAGCGGGACGACGACATGGCTGCGGCGTTCCATTCGGGAATCGCCATGAAACATCTTCTGCTCGGCCGTCTCTACATGGCCAAATACCTGGAATCCAACAAGCAGGACGATGTGGACAGAGTGCATGAAGAATTCGGAAAGATGCAGCAGAGCCTTGCCGTTTTGGATAGAGAAATCGAGAATGTGAGCCGCAGGCAAATGCTCAAAACAGTACAGGAAGCCAGAGAGGACTATGTCAGTTCGTTCGATTCCCTGGTGAATGTGATCACGGATCGGAATGTCGTGATAAAAGACACGCTGGACACCATAGGCCCCCAGGTTGCGACCATTGTCGAGGATGTCAAGCTGGACATCAAAGACGAGCAGGATACGCTGGGGCCGAAGATGGTGGCGAACAATTCGCGAAGCATCTTGATCATCGCAATCATCAGCGGGTTCGCCGTTGTGGTCGGAGTGTCCATGGCGATGGTCATCACAAAAGGCGTGACCGGCCCCTTGAACCAGGTCATCGCCGGCCTGACCGAAGGCGCGGAGCAGGTCACAACCGCGTCCGCGCAGGTTGCGGCGGCAAGCCAGCAGTTGGCCGAAGGCGCCGCGGAACAGGCGTCTTCGCTGGAGGAAATCTCGTCTTCGCTTGAAGAGATGTCGTCCATGACACGCCAGAATTCAGGAAATGCGGACCAGGCCAACACACTGGCCAAAGAAGCCCGGGTCGCGGTCAATCAGGGCAACGATTTCACGCGGAGCATGCTCGAAGCCATGAATCTGATTGGCGTATCTTCGGGTGAAACCTCGAAGATTATCAAGACCATTGATGAGATCGCCTTCCAGACGAATCTGCTGGCGCTGAATGCGGCGGTTGAAGCGGCGCGCGCCGGAGAAGCGGGCAAAGGCTTTGCGGTTGTTGCTGAAGAGGTTCGCAATCTTGCGCAGCGCGCCGGCGAAGCCGCGCGCAATACCGCAGGGCTAATCGAAGAGTCGGTGACCAACAGTCAGAACGGCGCCAAAATCGCCGATGAACTCGCCAAGGCGTTCGAGAGAATCCTCGAAAGCAACAACAAGGTCGGCGAACTTGTTGCGGAAATCGCCGCTGCCAGCAAGGAACAGGCGCAGGGGATTGACCAGGTTAACATCGCCATCAATCAGCTCGATAAAGTCACGCAGACAAACGCCTCGAATGCAGAGGAGTCGGCCTCCGCGGCCGAAGAAATGTCGTCCCAGGCCGATATGATGAACGACAACATCCATGAACTCGTCGCCGTTGTCGGCGGCTCCCATGACAAGCGCGCGGCCTCGGGCGCATCCATGGCGAAGTCCGCGGACAAGAAGCATTCAATCGGCGGCAATGGCCATGCCATCAAGTCCGGGATCTCGGATCATGGCAATGAGCACGCCTTCAGCCGCGCCTCGACAACCAAGAAGATGCTTGCCGGAATCAAGGGAAAGCATGCGCCGGAGCATGTCATTCCTCTCGATGACGACGATTTCAACGAATTCTAGCCCTTTCTCATGCATATCGCATGATCTGTTCACGGGAGCGCCTGCGGCGCTCCCATTTTTTTCGCCTGTAAACAAGCCGCTTCGAGATCTTTTCTTCAGCGCCGCCCATCGGGCAGACACGGCTTGACGGCGCGGCACAGGCGCGGCAGTTCGCGGATGATGGTATCGGCCATGGCTTCGTAGCCGCGGGCGTTGGGGTGGGACCACGCGAAATCCTCTTCGAAAAAATAATCCGGCATGCGGCCCATGGGAATCTTCGTGTAGAACTCTGTCTCGTGATCTATGAGCGGTACTTCATAATCTTCGGCGAACCGGCGCAGCGCTTCGTGCACGGGCATGGGGTTGGGATAGGCCATGACGATGAAGTCCGTTTCGTGGCGCGCGGCGATGCCCTGCATGATCTCCAAATCGCGCACGAGCCGCTTCGAGGCCTCGGGGTTGTCGAAGTCCATGGATTGAATGCGGAAATGGATGGTGCGCTTGCGCCCGTTTTCCCTCACAACATGCGCGTCGGCGAAGTGATCGTTCCCTTTGTAGATGCTGCGCTCCACGGCGTAGTCTTCTCCGCCGTTGCGCTTGAGCGCCTCAAGGTCTTTCCGGTACCGGTTGCGATACAGGGAATAGCTTACGAGTTTGTACACACGGAACTCGGACAGCACGGAGTGCAGCCGTTGTCCTGCGCCGGGCGCGTCGCCGCGCGTGAATGCGTCGGTGGCGTTCCAGTGGTTGTTGATCCCGCCCATGAACAGTACCGCGTGCGGACGGTATTTCATGAGATTTTCCTCGAAGTGCTCGCGGATGTACCCGGAGTTCAGGCCCGGCACGCCGCGGTTGATGACCTGGACTTTGCATTTCGAGATTTTGTCGAGCTTGTCCTGGAGCTGCTTTGGGTATGATTTTCCGCGCTCCGCGCCCACGCCGTAGGTGAAGGAATCGCCCAGGCACAGGATGCGCACCTGCCCGGATTCGGGGTGCTTTTCACGCTATACATGCAGCATGGCCCACCCGGCGCCGCGCATGAGCAGTTCCGCGGCGCACAGGAAAATTACGAGCCACATGGCCACGCGCAATGCGAACACCGGCCACGCCCGCCGGGGCCTGCTGTGTGCTGTGTGTTCGGCCGGGTCTTTCAATGCGATTCAGTTGTGCCAAGTTTTCTATAGCGTAAATTCCGTAAATTCAGAGCAGCACGGGTTGCCGTGGGTGATTTTCATGGCGCGGCGCGCGGGGTAGAACACCAGGCTGCAGGTGGTGGAGAAGTAGTCCGAGTGGCGGCAGATGGTGTTGTCCGAGGGGGCGCCGTGCGCGCCGTGGTCCGAGGCCATGCCGATGAGTTCGGCGTCGCCGATCA
>JAGUYV010000028.1 GCA_020061125.1 bacterium
GCGGCCACAGTTCCACGGGTTCCATACCACTGCGGAATGCGAAGCGTCGCGAAAGGTGGACCAGTGAGTCCGCAGCCCGGTCCGGAAACAGATCGGCCACGGGCACGCCGTTCATCTCGTCCGGTTCGTATCCGACCATGCTCGCGAATGCGCCGTTCACATACTGGATCCGTCCCTGCAGGTCCGTGATCACCATGCCCGCGTTGGCCGTATCCGCCATGGTCTTGAATTGACGCAGTTCTTCTGTCAGGGCGTTGCGTTCCGCGGCTTCGCGTTCGAGGCGATCGGCCGCGGCCCAAAGCTGGCGCGCGGATCGGGCTTCACGCTTCATCCCGCGAATCAGAAACGCGCCCAGCGCCAGCAGGGTAGCGCTCACCGCCAGGCACATGAAAAAGTATTGCCGCACCCGGTCGTAATACCCGTGGCTGCGCAGTATGTCCTGTTCGGCCGCGTGCATGAAAAACACGACATCGCTTTGCGGCAGTTTGAACCGTGCGCAGGTGAACAGGTGATCGTCGCCCGCAATCTCGAACCCCGTTGTTTTGAAAGATTGCTCCATGGTCGCGCTGTTGAGGTCGCGGCGCATCCGGTCCAGGAAAATCCGCAGGTTCGGTTCCGTTGCCTGAAGCACGCCATTGGAAGCCTTGAAATGCGATCTGAACTCGCCGTTGACATAAACCACGCGGCCGTTGTGCATGATGATGGCGTTGCCGTATCCCACGAGCGCTGCCCGGTCCCGCGGCATGTTGTCCCGCGACCAGCTTTGCGGCGTGAGCATGGACGCCTGGCTCATGATCTGCGCCTCGATGAACTCCAGGCCTTGCTCGCCATAGCGGTGCTGGATGGTTTCAAACATGTCGTACAGCACAAACACGACCGCGTGCTGCCGCTCGCGGTAAAGCCCCAGATCTTTTGCCCGGGAATTTCGGGCGTAAAACGCCAGTCCGCCCCACATCAGCGCCAGAACCACGAAAATCAATGCCGCGGCCACGGCCATGTTCGCCCGTGATGCGCTGCTCGCTCCGCTGTCAGACCTGGAATTCATAAAGCGATTGCCGCCGATTGCCGTTTGTTGTTGCGCCGCCGGAACCCAATCCAGCCGGATGTATTATAACAAACAATCTTCAGTACATGGCAAGGCCGTGTCCTGGGAACAAACCCCGTCATGCCGCGGCGCGCCGCCCGGTTTGTCCCCGCGCCTCACGATGATATAATACCCTGATATTGCGGTCTTAATCAAAGGAGACAGCGGCAATGACCGGAAAGCAACGCTTCGACATCGCGCTCAAGGGCGGGCAGCCGGACCGGGTTCCCCTGTGGGAGCTGGCCTTCATAGAGTCCAGCATCATCGGCATCGCAAAGCAGTTCACGGACGATGTGCCGCCCTTCAAGCTCCTGCACGAGATGGATCCCAACGAGGTTCTGGCCCTGCTGCGCGCCCTGTTCTTCGTGGTGGAGAAGCTGGATCTGGATGGGTTCACGCTGCCCGTGCAGTCGGGCAACGAGCCTGTGGCCGAAAACCGCGTGCGCGACAAGTTCGGCATTGTTTACATCCCGTCTGACAACGGCCTGGCCCTGCCCGTGCAGGGCGTAATCACCAGTCACGAGGAACTCAAGAATTTCAAGAAGCCGCGCGTGGACGAAACCTGGTTCATGGCCGCAAAGTTCGCGCAGGTATATTTCAAGGGCGAACGCGCGGTGGTGGTCATGCCCCCGGACCCGTGGAAACTGTACTGGTCCCTGCTCGGAGACATGACCCGCGCGCTCATGCTGTTCTACGACGACCCGGAGTTGGCGCGCGGCATTCTGAACCTGGCCGCGGACATCTGCATTGACGCCATCAACGCGGGCGCGGACTGCGGCATAGAGTATTTCTGCCTCACCGGCGACCTGGCCATGAACTCCGGCCCCATGATGTCCCCGGACACTTTCCGCGAGTTCATCAAGCCGTGCTATGCGCGCGCGGTGCAGGCGTCCCACGCGCGCGGCGTCCCCATCATCAAGCACTCCTGCGGGGATACCGTGCGTTTGCTCGAGGACTTTCTGGACTGCGGGTTCGACGGCATCCACCCCATCCAGCCGCAGTGCATGGACATCGCCGAGGCCAAGCGCATCATCGCGGGCCGCGCCGCGGTTCTGGGCAACATTGACTGCATTGACCTGCTTCCCTCGGGCAGCACGGACGATGTGGACCGCGCCGTGCGGGACACCATCGCAAAGGCCGCGCCCGGCGGCGGATACATTCTTGCTTCAGCCAACTCGATCCACAAGGATGTCCGGCCCGAGAACGCCGTGGCCATGTTTCGCGCGGGCCGCAAGTACGGCGCATATCCGATCAACGAATGATGGCCCGGCCGCGCGCCGCGCTTTGACAGGAATCGCCATGAACGCCTCCCTTCGCAAACCCGGCATGGAGCGCGCAAAGCGCGCAGCATTCGCCGTGCTGTTCGCGCTCATGTGCATGTCATCTCTGCCCGCGCGCGCGCAGACCGTTACCGTGGCCGCAGCCCGGCCCCTGTCTCCGGCTGCGGAAAAACGCATCCGGGAACAGGCGCTTAGGCACATCGCGGATCTCAACAATTACCTGGATTACGATTTCAACAAGCCCGTGCGCATTTTCGTGGCCGCAACGCAACGCGAGTTTCAGCGCGAGACCGGCCCCGACGCGCCGCACTGGGCCGTGGCCCTGGCCAGCGGTCGCAAGGTTTTCATGGGTCCTGGCGCCTCGGCTTCTGCTGCAGAATTCGACGCAACCCTCAAGCACGAACTCGCGCATGTGGCGCTGCACGACATGTTCGTGCGCAGGCCCCAGTCCCTGCCCCGCTGGCTCGACGAGGGACTGGCAGTGACAATCAGTGGAACCTGGGAAATGCCCGAGGCCTGGGCAGCAAGCCGCCGCGACCTGTACGCGGCGCTCCGCGACGGCGAAGATATGCCCCTTTCCGAAATCAACGGCGGGTTTCCGGCGTCGGAGTGGAAAGCGCGCATCGCCTACGCCCAGAGCGCGCACTTCACGGAATACCTTTACGAGCGCTTCGGCCGGGACCGCATGAACGAGTTCCTCAAGCGACTGGCGCGCGGCGAGGATTTCGACAAAGCGTTCCGCGCGGCCACGGGAAAACGCTTTGACCGCGTCGAGGAATACTGGCGCGGACGCATGCGCGGCAAAAGCGCCGTGGGCCTGTTTCTGCTCGGCCTCATGCATTTCGACACCATGATCTGGGCGCTCATGGCCCTGCTGGTGGTTCTCGGGTTCCTGCGTTTCATGGTTAAACGCGGGTTCGGCCGTTCAGCGCGCAGACACGGCGCGGACGACTACTTGGACGACGATGACGAGGATATTGACGAATGGGAATATTGGGACGAAGACGCCATGGGACACAAACCCTGGCGCCCGGGCCGCGACGATTGATTCCGACTTGACGGCACATCCCTCGCCCCTCATCGCTCATTTCCATCAAGGAGATTAAACGACTATGAAAACGCCCCGCTTCCTTGTGTTGCTCGCCGCCCTGGCCCTGGCGTGCGCCGCGCCCGCCGGCGCGGTGAAAATCCCCAAAAGCAGCACGCCCCCCGTATCCCCGGAATGGGTGTTCGACCACTGGGTCTGGGAGGACGACGCCAATACGCAACAGGCCGTGATGGAGCTGGTGGACGGGTACCTGTCCCGCGGCATCCCCGTGGGCGCGGTGATCATAGACAGCCCGTGGTCCACGGAATACAACAATTTCATCTGGAATACGGAAAACTACCCGGACCCGCAGGGCATGATAGACGCCCTGCACGCCAAGAACATCAAAGTGGTCCTGTGGATGACCAGCATGCTGAACAAGGAATACAAGAAGGGCAATTTCGAGCCTACGGGCGCGGCCGCTTATGAGGAAGCCCTGGCCAAAGGCTACCTCGCCAGCGACGGCAGGCTGACGAAGTGGTGGAAAGGCCAGGGCGGGTACATTGACTACACCAACCCCGAGGCCGTGGCCTGGTGGCATGGATTGATGGACCGTGCGCTGCTCATGGGCGTGGACGGGTGGAAGCTCGACGGCACGGGCATCATGTTTCCCGCGGACGGCTACGGCATGGGCGACCCCGCGGACCCGGACCGCAAGCCCATCCCCATGACCGGCATGGAATACAAGGACCTGTACTACATGGACTCATACGAGCATTTGCTCGAACGCAACCCCGAGGGCGCGATCATCGCCCGGCCCGTAGACCTGCGCATGGTGGCGCCCAGGGGATACGCGCCCATCTCGCACTCGCCCGCAAACTGGGTGGGCGACGAGGTGCACGACTGGTCCACGGACGGTTTCCTCGAAGCGCTCCAGGACATATTCGATTCCGCGCGCCTCGGGTACACGGTCATCGGGTCGGACATCGGCGGATACCATGGGGACATGCCGCTCGAAAAGAACCTGCTCATCCGCTGGATGCAGTTCGGCGCGTTCTGTCCTTTTATGGAGAACGGAGGCCACGGCGCGCACGAACCATGGAAACACGACGAGCAGACCGTGGACATCTACCGCAATTTCACGCTCCTTCACCAGAGCCTCAAGCCGTACCTGTACTCCATGATGATGAAGAGCCATCTCAACGGCGGCCCCATCATCCGCCCGCTCAAGAGCGGAACCTGGCAGTACGCGCTCGGTGACGCCCTACTCGTGGCCGTTATGTACAGGGACGAACGGATCCGCGAGGTGGTTTTCCCCTCGGGAACCTGGATTGATTTCTGGGACAACGACAGAACCTATCCCGGCAATTCCACAACCGTTGTGGATGTTCCTCTGGAAAAATATCCCGTGTTCGTGCGCAAGGGCGCGATCATTCCCTGGTACGATTTTCGCGCGCGCGACGCCCTGCGCGAAACCTTCAAAAATGCCGTAACCCTGGACATTTACCCGTCTGGCGAAAGCCGCTTCGAGTTGTACGAACCGGGCCGCGGCAAGGTGGATGTGTCCGTCGTGGAAAGCAAGGGCGTCGTGAACATTCAAATCTCGCCCGCGTCCGGGCGGCGCTTTATTGTGCGCGTGCGCATGCAGCAGGAACCCGCGCGCGTGTCCGTGAACGGAAAAACAGTTAAAGAAGTGTACCCTGAAAGCCTGGGGGCCAAGCCCATGGCGCGCGTCACCGGCCGCCGCGTCATGTACATCAATCCCGGTGTCGCGGATTCTTTCAAAATCGAAATCAAAAACTGACGCACAGGGGCATGCAAAGCGCAAAACCGGGCATAAATTCAAAAGCAATGACTACCACGGAGGCCACATAGGATCACGGAGGACGCAGCCACGGCCGCGTCTAATATCCGACAGCCGGGAGCCTGCTCGTCCTCCGCGCCTCGGTGAATTTTCCGTGCTCTCGGCGATGAATTCCTGCCTTACTCCGCGTCACCGCAATGCCCTTTTTATAGTCAACGCAAAAGCCATATACATTGCGGTCAATCCGAACACCGCCATAGCAGCCGCGCGCAAATCAATATTCGTCCGGGTAGTTGGGCGTGTAGCGTTTTCTGTGGCTGTTGCGCAAATCGTCAACGGCGAACTGCAGGCGCTGGGCCTGCTCGCGGATTTGCTCTCGCGGGGATTCCAGGGACATGGATTCCGGCAGGATAAAGGGCTTGCCGAAATGCACGCGCACGCGCGCCGGGGTCCATACTGGCAGCGCGGCGTACATGTGGCCCGCGGGCGTGGGGATGTTGCTCAACCAGGGGAAAATGGCGCCCGCGCCGCGCGCCCAGGCAGGGATGATGGGCGCGCCCGATGCCAGGGCCAGGCGGATAATGCCGGTCTTGAACTGGTAGGCATAGCGCGTTTTGAAGAAGGGATGAATGATGCCTTCGGGAAACAGGCCCACGATGCCGCCCGCGCGCAGCGCGTCCGAGGCTTCGGCCAGCGCCCTGCGAATTTTTTCCGGGTCCGTGCCCTGTCCTTTATAGGACGCGATGGGGATGCACCCGGCGTCGCGGATAATCTTTCCGATCACGGGCACATTGCAGATATCCTCGTCGGCCACGAAGCGCACGGCACGGCCCCGCGCCGAGGCGGCGATGGCGATGAACACGCCGTCGAGCGCCCCGTTGTGCAGCGCGGCCACGATGGCCCCTCCCTGCC
>JAGUYV010000500.1 GCA_020061125.1 bacterium
CCCGGCTTGTTGCCGCGATCAAACTCCACTTTCACACCCGGCCCCGCGGCCTGCTCGATGCCTTCAAACGCGGTGATCACTTTGGGCGGATACGCGGCGCTGCTGCCCCGGTCTCCGATGTTTTCCATTTTCGCCAGTTCCCCGAACACCGCGAGCCTGCGAATCGAGGACCGGTTGAGGGGCAGCGTGGCGTGCGCGTTTTTCAGAAGAACCATGCCCTTTTCCGCGGCTTCGAGTGCGATCTGGCGGTGCGCTTCGCACGCCACGGCCTCGCGCTTGTAGCGCTCGGGTTCGCCCACGCTTGCGAACCGCGCCTTCTGGCGCAGAATGCGCGTCACGGCTTCGTCTATGGCGAACGCGGGCGCTTCGCCCTCGCGCACGAGTTTCTTGAGATTGCCGCCATAATGGATGGCGCAGGGCATTTCCATGTCCAGCCCGCCCAGAAGCGCGGCGCGCCCGTTCTTGAGTCCGAATATGAAATCCGACATCACGATGCCGTCGAAATTCCATTCTTTTTTGAGAATGTCGCGCAACAGGCGGCGGTTGTGCCCGCAGGGAGATCCGTTGAGCGAATTATAGGCGGACATGACCGAGGCCGCGCCCGCTTTCACGCACGCGCGGAAGTGCGGCAGATACACCTCGCGCAGAGTGCGCTCGTCCATGCGCACATCCACGAGAAAGCGCGAATCCTCGATGCTGTTGGCGGCGAAGTGCTTGACGCAGGCCATGACATGGCGCTGCGCGCCGCGCACCAGGGCCGCGCCCATGACGCCGATGTGGCAGGGGTCTTCGCCGTAAGTTTCCTGGGCGCGGCCCCACGCCGGGTGGCGCAGCACATTCACGCACACGCCGCCGAAGAAATTCGCGCCCTGGGCGCGCGCCTCCACGCCGATGGCGTCGCCGATGCGCGCCTCCAGATCCGGATCCCACGACGCGCCGCGCGCCATGGAGCACGGAAAACATGTGGAGCGGTTCAGGGCCACACCGCGCGGCCCGTCCGTGAATTTGATAGCCGGGATCCCGAGCCGGTCGTTGGCCCCGGAATCGTATGTGGTCTCGTTGTATCGCCGGAGCATTTGCCGCAGGGGCGTGGAGCCGGTCATCTGCTCCACCTTTTCGGACAGGGTCATGCGGGCCACGAGCGCCGCGATGAGCGTCTCGCGCGCCTGCCCGTCCGGCGCGTTCGCGATGTCGCGGAAGGTGACTTTTCCCGCGGCGTGGGTCACGGTTTCCGCGGATTCGGCGCCGGAATTTGCGGCATTGTCCATGGGGCAGCTCCGATGACGGAATCTTTGGCAGGGTCCGGCTGCGGCCGGATCCTGACCTTGCGTTTTGATCATACACCACACGCTGATTTTGCGCCACGCCGCCGCACCCTGTTTTGATCAGAATGAATTTTCATCTTAGAATATGTCCAATGTCTGACGCCAACCTTTCAGAGACGGATCCATTGGAGGACGCATGAACCGACTGACACGCCGTGATTTCATTCGCATCGCCGGGGCCGCGGGCGCCGGGCTTGTGGCGCTTGGGCCTTCGGGCTGCAAGCAGGGGTTTTCGCGCACGCTGGCCAAGGAGAGCGCCCTGGGCCTGCGCGCTCCCAAAGTGGCGTTGAACGGGGTGCTTGTGTCGCGTGGCGCCGACCCCGCAAAAATCACGCGCGCGGCCATCGAAGCCGTGGGCGGCATGGAAAAATTCGTAAAAAAGGGCGCCACGGTGGTGATCAAGCCCAACATCGCGTTCACGGGCAAGCCCGAGAATGCGGTGACCACGAACCCGGATGTGGTGGCCGAGCTGGTGCGCCTGTGCCGGGGCGCGGGCGCGTCTAAAGTGCTGGTGTTCGACCGCACCTGCAACGACGCGCGCCGCACCTACAAGCAGAGCGGCATCGAGGCCGCGGCGGCAAAAGCCGGCGCACAGGTCAAATATGTCACCGACAATGATTTCGTGGAAATGAAAATCCCCAAAGGCAAGGTTCTGAAAAGCTGGTGGCTGAACAAGGACATCCTCGCCGCGGACACTTTCATCAATGTGCCCATCGCCAAGCATCACGGGTCCACGGGCCTCACACTGGGCATGAAGAACCTCATGGGCTGCGCGGGCGGCGAGCGCGGCTCCTGGCATGTGGGGCACCTCGACCAGCGCATTGCGGATGTGACCACCGCGCTCAAGCCCGACCTCGTTGTGCTCGACGCGTTCCGCATTCTCAAGGACCACGGCCCCACGGGCGGCAGCCTGGACGATGTTCAAAAAGCGCGCACCGTGGCTATCGCCACAGACCCCGTGGCCATTGACGCCTGGGCCACCACCCTGTTTGGGGAAAAACCGGCCGATGTCAAATACATCGCTTACGCCAGCAGACACGGACTCGGGAACATGGATCTCAACGACATCCGCGTCAGCGAAATCACGCTTTAATTCCGCCGGAGACAGCTCCTCATGACCATGATCCGATTACGCCGCATCACGCAGATCGCGTCCCTGCTGGCGTTCATGCTGCTGTTGATTATCGCGGGCCTGCCCGGGGACTCGGTTCCAGGCCTCGCGGACATTTACCCGCGAATGAGTCCGTTGCTGTTCGTGTCCACATGGCTTAACGCATGGGCGTTTCCCGCAGCGTTCCTGCCGGCCATCGCCGTGCTCGTTCTCACTGTTGTGCTGGGCCGGTTTTTCTGCGGATGGATCTGCCCTCTGGGTGTGACCCTGGACGCCACGGACAAATGGCTCGGCCCGCGCGGCAAACGCGACGATTCCCGCGAACCCCTCAAATGGAAGCCAGTGAAATACGCGCTCTTGATCGCCGTGCTGCTGGCCGCGTATTTCGAGGCCGGACTGGCCGGATGGGTGGACCCGTTGAGTTTCGCCACGCGCCTGTATGCGCTGGTGGCGCTGCCCGCGGCCGAGTTCGCCGCGCGCCTGGCGTTCGAGGGCCTGCGCCCGGTTCCGGGCCTGGGATGGGTTGCTGGAGAACTGTATTCGTTCTTCCGCACCGGTCTGTTCGCGGCCGCGCAACCGCAGTTCCACGGCATGCTGGCCGTTTTACTTATTTATTTGGCCATAGCCCTGCTGGTGTGGTTCAACCGCCGGTTCTGGTGCCGGTTCCTGTGTCCTGCGGGCGCGCTGTTCGCCATTGCGTCCCGGTTCCCGCTGGTGCGCCGCGTGGTGGATCCCGGCAAGTGCATCCACTGCAACAAGTGCGTGCGCTCGTGCCGCACCGGGGCCATCATCGAGGGCGGCGAACAGGGATTCCGCGGCGAATGCATCGAGTGCTTCACATGCGTGAGCGTGTGCCCAACCCATGCGGTGAGCTTCCGGTTGAGCGGCGCTCGGGTGCAGACAGAACCCGTGAACGCGGGGC
>JAGUYV010000289.1 GCA_020061125.1 bacterium
CATCTCCGACGCCGAAGAGGACATTGCCAAACTCGAAGCCTCGTTCGAAGCCATCGCCGCGCGCATGCGCACGCGCCGCGACGAGGTCGGCGACCTCGCCGAATCCTTCAGCCGCATGATCCGCAGCCTGCGCCACCGCGTGCGTGAACTCAAGCAGTTCTACCAGAAAATCGGGCAGGCCGACCGCCTCTTCGCCATGGGCCAGCTCTCCGCGGGCATCGCACACGAAATCAACAACCCCCTCGCCATCATTTCCACTTATGTGCAGATCATGGAAAAACGCACGGACCTGGACGACGAACTCAAAAATGAAATCCGCATCATGGGCGAGGAAATCCAGCGCATCGCGGGCAAGGTCAGCGACCTGCTCTCTTTCGCCCAGGACTCGGAAGCGCGCTTCGCCCAGGCGGACCTGCACGAGCTGGCGCGCGACACCCTGTCGCTGATGCGATACCGCCTCGAAAAACGCGGCATTACCCTGGCCATGGATTTTTGCTCGGACGGGCCGCTATACGCGGAAATTGACGCCAACAAAATTAAACAGGTGGTGCTGAACCTGTGTCTCAACGCCATGCAGGCCATGGACGAGCGCGGCGGCACGCTCACCATCGGTACGGGAACGGATCCGGACACGGGCCATGTGCTGCTCACGGTGAGCGACACGGGCGGCGGCATCGCCGAATACGATCTGCCGCGCATCTTCGACCCCTTCTTTACACGCCGCCGCACGGGCGAGGGCACAGGCCTGGGCCTGGCCATCACCTACAATATCGTGCAGGCGCACGGGGGCGACATCGAGGCGCACAGCGAGCCGGGCAAGGGCGCGGCTTTCATCGTGCGCCTGCCCGCGGCGCCGCACGCATGACTTTTTATTTGGTTGTAAGATATAATACGCGCAACCCGGACAGCCGCCCGTTCGCGGGTCCATTCATCAAGGGAGATCTTCATGGACACACTCGATTACTTCGAATTCATCGCCACGCCGCGTATCGTATACGGACTCGGCAGCCTCGAACGCATCGGCAAGGTTTGCCAACGCCTCGGATGTAAAAAGCCGTTCCTGGTCATAGACCGCGTGTTCGTGGACGCGGGCACGGATAAAATCATTGAAAAATCCATGGCGGCCGAGGGCATGCCCGTGTGCGGCATGCTCACCGATATCCCGCCCGACTCGGATCTCGAGATCATCAGCAAAGGATACAAACAGGCGGCCGCGGCCGGGGCGGACATGCTCGTGGCCCTGGGCGGAGGCAGCACCCTGGACACGGCCAAGGGCCTGCGCGTGATGCTCGGCATGGGCGGAACCCTGCCCGAGGGCGTGAATGTCATCACCAAACCTCTGCCCCCGCTCGTGGCCGTTCCCACCACTGCTGGCACGGGCAGCGAGGCCACAACCGCAGCGGTCATCCGCGACAAGGCCCGCGGCCTCAAACTTGGCTTCACCGACCCTGCGCTCATCCCCTCCATAGCCCTGCTCGATCCCAAACTCACCATGACCATGCCCCAATCCATCACCGCGGGCACGGGCATGGACGCCATGGCGCACGCCGTGGAATCCCTGCACTCCACCAACAGCCAGTTCGTGAGCCAAGGCCTGGCGCTGCAGGCTATCAGGCTTATCGCGCGCAGCCTGCCCCGCGCGCTCGAAGACGGCGGCGACCTGGAGGCGCGCGGCGAGATGATGCTGGCCGCCACCATGGCCGGGATGGCATTCAGCAACACCCTGGTGGGCATGGCCCACGCAGCGGCCCATGCCGCGGGCGCCGCCTTCCGCATCCCGCACGGGACCGCCTGCGGCCTGTTCCTGCCCTATGTCATGGAATTCAACCTCGATGTCTCCAAAGGCGCGTACGCGGAAGCGGCCCGCGCCCTGGGCATTGACACAGCGGGCATGGGCGATCTCGAAGCCGCGCGAGCGGCCGTGTCCGCCATCCGCAACCTGCACCTCGACGCCGGCCTGCCCCCGAGTCTCGACAAGGCCGGGGTGCCGCGCGACGGCCTCGAAACCATCATGGAAAAGGCCCTCAAGGACGGCTCCATGATCACCAATCCCAAGCAGCCCACCCCGGTGCAGATGAAAGCGTTCCTCACCAAGGTCTGGCTGGGCGAGCCGCCCTGCGGCGCGCACGCGCCCGCCGTGGACGCGGAGCGCAAACAGGCCGCGCAGACGCCAAAACCCGAGCAGAAAAAACCCGCCGCAAAACCCGCGGACGACATCGCTCCCCTGGACCTGTCACTGGACCAGATGTACGCGTACTATTCCAAACTCTTCAACGCGCTTATCGAAATGCCGCCCGTGGCCCAAGCCCTGGCCAAGTCCGGCATTATCGTGCAATTCGCGTATTCCAATGAAAACTGGGACAAGGAAGCCTTGTTCACCATAGATTGCTCGGGCGGCGGGATCAAGCTCTACACCGCCGGAGACGGCCCCGCGCCCCAGGTGGCCATGCGCATGAGCAGCGACACCGCGCACCGCTTCTGGCTCCAGAAACTCGATCTCATGACCGCCATCAACAAGCAGGACATCGTGCTCCAGGGCAACCTCAACGAGGTCATGGGCCTGCTGCCGTCCATCCTGCCCGGCTTCGCCATCTACGCGCAACTCGAAAAAGAGCGCGCGGAAAAAGGCGTGCCCGTGGAACAACCCGAGGAACAGCCCATCACAGAGGAGCAAATGCTCGCAACCATCAGGGCGTTCAGCGAAAAGCTGTTCTCCCTGCCCGAGGTCGCGGCGCCCCTGCGCAAGTCCGGGATCCGCATCCGGTTCAGCTATTTCAACGAAACCTGGAACAACGATGTGGTGCTCACCGCGGACTGCGGGCAGGACCCCATCGCCGTGGATTTCGGCCCCACGAGCATCGAGCCGGTGGTGACCATGCGCATGCACAGCGACACGGCCCGCGCGTTCTGGCTCCAGAAACTCAACATCATGAGCGCCATCACCAAGGGCGACATCATGGTCGAGGGCAACATCAACGAGGCCGTGGCCCTGCTGCCCGCGATCATGCCCGGTTTCGCCCTGTTCAAGGAAGTGGACGGCGGCGCGTGATCCGCATTCCGCGCCCGGCTTGTCCCGCTCTGACAAAAGCGGTACAATGGAACCCAGCGGCACACCCTGCACGGGACCTGTGACATGAGACAAACGCTTCTGAACTACCTCACAATCGGGCGCAATGTGATGCTGGCCCCGCGCCAGTTCTTCCAGCGCATGTCCATCACCGAAGGCATCCGCCAGGCCCTGTTCTTCGTCATGCTCGTGTACTACATCCGCTGCACCCTGTACTTCATCATGAGCTACAACCGGGGTTACTTCTTCAACCCGGCCATCGTGGTCAACAAGGTCACCACGCCCTGGGCCGTCATCTTCCTGGCCCTCACCCCGTTCCTGCTCCTGCTCATTCTGTATTCCCAGGCCATTTTCGTGAACCGCATCGGCTCCTTCTTCGGGGGCATGGCCAACTTCGAGGGAGCTTTCAAAATCCTCGGGTTCACGCTGTTCATTTCCCTGTTCATGCTCATCCCGTTCGTGGGCGCGGCCGCGCACATCTGGGCCTCCATCGTGCTCATCATCGGCGTGCGCTATGTGTTCAATGTGGACTGGATCTCCTCCATCCTGACCCTGTTCTTTTCCTACATTTTCACGGCCGCGCTGTACATCATCGTGTTCGGCATCCCCGCGCTGGCCTCGAAAATGGTCTTTCTGCGCCTGTAATCTTTCCCGCATTAGCAGTCAATCCCGCGCGGCTGCGCGCCCGGTTCCGCACGCTTTTGCGCAACGCGCGCCCGGCCCGGCCCGCGCCGTGGTTATAATAGACTGTCATGGATCACGGGTTGAGGAAAAAACTCGAGACGCAAATCCTGCCGCGCGTGGAGCGGCCGGGGCGCTACAGCGGCGGCGAACTCAATGTGCCACGCCGCGATTTCACGCGCGCCGATCTCCGCATGTGCCTGGCCTTCCCGGACCTGTACGAGATCGGCATGTCGCACCTGGGATTCACCCTCGTTTACCATCTGGCCAACGAATGCCAAGGCGCGGCCTGCGAAAGGGTCTTCGCGCCCTGGACGGACATGGAAGCCCTGCTGCGAGAGCACGCCGTGCCCCTGTTCTCCCTGGAAACCAAAACCCCTCTCTGCGACTTCGATATCCTCGGCGTGACGCTCGCCTACGAACTCGGATACACGAACCTGCTGACCATGCTGGACCTGGGCGGCGTTCCGATTTACGCCGCGGACCGCGGCGATAACCACCCCCTGCTCCTGGGCGGCGGCTGCTGCGCGTTCAACCCCGAACCCGTGGCGGACTTTTTCGATTTGTTTCTGATCGGAGAAGCCGAGGACGCCCTGCCGCAGATTCTCGCGCTGTGCCGGGAACTCAAGAAACAAAATGCGCCGCGGAGCGAAAAACTCGCGCGCCTGGCCGCGCTGCCCGGCGTGTATGTCCCGTCACTGTATCAAGCGGACTATGACGGCCTGGTTTTCAAGGGCCTGCGCGCCCGCACCGGCGCGCCGGATCGTGTGGACAAGCGATTCGTGGCGGACATGGACGCGGCGTGGCATCCCGATGCGTTCGTGATGCCCGGCATTCAGGCCGTGCACGACCGCGCGCGCGTGGAACTGTTCCGCGGCTGCACGCGCGGGTGCCGGTTCTGCAACGCGGGCATGATCTACCGCCCCCTGCGCGCGCGCTCGCCGGAAAAAGTCGCGGCCCTGGCCGCGGAAATTTACGAATCCACGGGCAGCGAGGAAGTCACCCTGCTGTCCTTCAACGCCACGGACTATCCCGGCCTCGAAGCCGTGCTCGAAAAGATTGATGAATTCGCGGCCCCGCGCCGCCTGTCCGTGTCCCTGCCCTCCACGCGCGTGGACTCGTTCACAAAG
>JAGUYV010000425.1 GCA_020061125.1 bacterium
AAGGAGAAAATGCGCGGTGTCGCGCGCGTCGCGCGCCGCGGCCGCGCCGCCGCTCTTCATGCGCGCCTGCTTGAGAAACAGCAGGATGTGCGGCCACACATCGTTTTCGGCCCCGTAGCGAACCATGAGGCCAAGGTGATCGTACTTCTCCAGATAGACTGCGCGTTTGAGCGGATTGTCAACGAAATTAAGAAGGTTCTCGCAGCTTTGCACGGGCGCGATGTGGTCGCCCCGGCCGCTGATGACCAGAACCGGGATGTCGAGCCTTTTGATCGGATGGCCGAGCACGAGATCCGGGCGCGCGTCTCCTTGCAGAATGGCGAGCGCGAATTCGTTCATGAGGTGCAGGGTCTCGTCGCTCAACCCGGTGCGGAAAAACGCGACCGCGGTCTCCAGGTCCAGATGTTCGAGATTCAGGAAATTGTGCACCACGAGATTCACGAACGGGTTTCGCGCCATGGCGCGCACGATCACTTCCTGCAGTTCAGTGAGGTCCTCGCTGCTTTCGACCTGAATGGCCTTGAACAGGGCGTCCGTGACTTTGCTCAACAGTCCTGCGCTCACGGGGATGCGCGCGTAGCGCTCGCGCACGCCGAGCATGCCGCCGAAAATGCGCGCCAGCTTCTGGGTGTGCTCTTCGCCGCTGACCATGTAAGTGGGAGAGGCGATGGTGGTGAGGCTTGAAATGTACGAGCGGTTTTCCGCGGCCATGACTTCCATGCCGCCCATGCTATGGCCAATCCAGTGCACGCCGCGCGGCGGGGTGAAATCCCGGCCCGCGCAGAACCGGGGGATTTCCTCGGAGAGCACGCGCAGCGCGGTTTCCGCGTAGTGCGGCACATGCGCCATGTGGTCCTCGAACGAAGGCTCGATGCGCGTGCGCTCGCTGCCCACATCCTTAATCACCACAATATAGCCCCAGCGCGCGAGGTAATCCGCGAAGCTTTCGGAATATCCGCCGCCGGGGATTCGCGGGCGGAATGTGAAGGTTTTGTGATTGGCGGAGAACCCGTTGGCCAGGAACAGGACATCGGGCCGCGGCGGAATGCGGTCCGGGCAGAAATACACCAGCGCGCCGGGCGTGCGGCCGGTCTTGAGGCGCAGGGTCGTGCGGATCACGACCACGCCGCCATGTTCTCGCAGACGGGTGTAGGGCATGAGCCGGGTCCGGTTCCAGACTTGCAGAAATGGGTTCGCCGCGGAGCGCCGGGCCGGCCGGGGATCAGAATTCTCGGGACTCGAATCCGGTCCGCGTGAGCAGGACCTCGCGCGGCTTGCTGCCGTCGTAGGGTCCGACCACGCCGCGGTCTTCCATGAGTTCCACGAGGCGCGCCGCGCGGTTGTAGCCGATGCGCAACTTGCGCTGGATCATGGAGATGGAGGCCTGGTTGCTGCTCACCACCACTTCCACGGCCTTGCTGTACAAATCCTCGTCCTCGGACACGAATTCGCTCTCGCACACGATGTTGGCCTCGGGTCCCTTGAAGCGCAGCTCGGGCTTGACCACGCCCTGGGACTTCCAGAAATCCACGAGGCGGTGGCATTCGGCGTCGGACACGAACGCGCCCTGCAGGCGCATGAGGCGCGTGGAATCCACGGGGCTGTAGAGCATGTCGCCGCGGCCCAGCAGGGACTCCGCGCCCTTCTGGTCGAGGATCGTGCGCGAGTCCACATTGGTGGGCACGGCGAACGAAATGCGCGACGGGATGTTGTTCTTGATGGTGCCGGTGATGACTTTGGTGTCCGGGCGCTGCGTGGCCAGAATCATGTGGATGCCCACGGCGCGCGCGAGCTGCGCGATGCGGCAGATGTGCAGTTCCACATTCATGCTCGGGCTGGAGACCATCATGAGGTCGGCCAGCTCGTCAATGATCACCACGATGCGGTACAGCATGTCCTCGTGGCTTTCCTGGAGCTTGTTGTAGCCGTCAATGTTGCGCACGCCCACCTCGGCGAAGGTGCGGTAGCGGCGGTCCATTTCCTCGGTGACCCATTTGAGAGCGCTGGCGGCAATGTCCGGCTCGGTCACGACCTCGGTGAGCAGGTGCGGAATGCCGTTGTACGGTGTCAGTTCCACGCGCTTCATGTCCATCATGATGAAGCGGACATCCTCGGGGTAATTGCGCGCGAGGATGGATGTGACGATGCAGTTGAGGCACACGCTCTTGCCCGAGTTGGTGGACCCGGCCACGAGCAGGTGCGGCATTTTCATGAGGTTGGCCCACACGGGTTCGCCGGTGATGTTCTCGCCCAGAACGAAGGTGAGCACGCCGCGCGCGTTGCGCTGGAACTCGTTGCTCAAGAAAAGTTTGCGCATGGGCACCACGGCGCGCTCGCGGTTCGGCACCTCGATGCCCACCGCGGATTTGCCAGGGATGGGAGCTTCGATGCGGATCAGCTTGGAATCCGAGGCCAGGGCCAGGGCGATGTCGTTTTCAAGGCTCACGATGCGGCTGACCTTGACGCCCGGCTCCAGGGTGACCTCGAAGCGCGTGGACGACGCGCCCTGCACCACATTGGTGATGGTGGCGGGCACCGAGAAATTCTTGAGCGTGGCGTTGAGCCGGTCCCGCAGGGTAGAATCCACGCGGCCCGCCATGCTGGCGTCGTAGGGGTCCAGCCATTCGTCGGGGTTGGGCAGCCGCCACTGGATTTTCTCGACCGCGTCCTCGGTGGCCACGGCCACTTCTTCGACATCCGCGTCAATGTATGGATTCACCGGCGCGGCGGCCCTGGACATAACTTCCATCACGGGCTGTTCTTCCGCAGCGTCTTCTTCCACGGTTTCGTCATCGTGTTCGCCGGCTTCAATGAAACCTTCATCCATATCGCAGGATGCATCTTGCAGCACCGGGAACGGGATTTGCTTCTGTCCGGGATCCTCCTCGGGTTCCGGCTCGGGCTGATATGCGCGTTCCGGCTCGTGCGCCGGGGCCTGGGGTTCGGGTTCGGGCGCGGGCGCGGGTTCCACGGGCATGATGCGCGCGGCCGCGCATTCGGTTTCATCCTCGGTGATTGCGGACTGCGGGTATTTCTGAATTTCTTCCATGAGCTTGCGCGCGCGTTCCTCGGCCTCGCGCTCTTTTTGCTCGGCCTGGCGCTCGCGCTCCATGCGCAGGGCTTCGAGCCGGTCCCGCCGGTTTTCGGACATGGTCTGTTTCATGTCCGCCACGCGCGCGCCCACAACCGTTAGCCCCGCGCGCGCGCCGCGGCCCATCTTCGACAGAACCGGCGACGCCGCGGTCCCGCATTTTTCCAGAATCGCTCCGTAGGAAATCTTTGTGGTGATTTTTAGATAGATCAGCGCAATGGCGTTGAGCACCAGCACGCCGCCCGCCGGCCCCATGAACTGGTTCAGCACGCACGCGGGCAGCGCGGAGATGAATCCGCCGCCGTCCGACAGGGAGCCGCGATCCATGCACGAATCCATGTTGCGGCTGTATTTCAGAAGATGCACCACGCACAGCAGCCACAACGACCCCAGGGTCAAATGAATAGTGGCCCACAGCACACGCTTCTTGCGCACGATGATGTACAGGCCCGACAGGGCCAGAATAGCGGGCAGCACGAATGCGCCATAGCCCAGAACAAGGCGGTAGCCGGACATGAGCTGGGTGAGCAACGGCGCTTTGGCGAAGAGAGCGATCGCGCTCAATACGCCGAAACAAATGAGCGCAATGCCCGAGATCTCGCGCGCCTGCCTGTCGCCGGCCGGCTCACCCTCGGGTTTCTTCGCGGCCTTGCCCGGAGCGCTGCCTCTGGCCCTGGCTTTCTTAGCGGCCCGGGGTTTTTTCTTGTCCGGTGTGTCCATGGGTTGCATCCTTACCTTGGGTTCAGCGTCTGTCCCTGTTTGTTGCGGCCTGTTCCGCCGCCTTGAGTAGGAATATTTTTGTCCTTCAATAATGTCTCTTTATTCGTCATGAAATTGACCCGCGGTCAGGCGCCAAGTTCGATGCTCCGTTTCCATGCCGCGGCCACAGCGTCAATCACGGCGCCGCGGAACCCGCGGGATTCGAGCACTGCGGTGGCGGCGGCGGTGGTGCCCGCCGGGGATGTGACCTGTGCGCGCAATTCGCAAAGGCTGTATTCACCCTGCGCGGCCAGGGCCGCGGACCCGAGCACGGTCTGCGCCGCGAGTTTCTCGGCCGTGGCGCGGTCCAGGCCCGCAGCCACACCCGCGTCGGCCAATGCCTCGATGAACATGAACACATAGGCCGGCCCGCTGCCGCT
>JAGUYV010000008.1 GCA_020061125.1 bacterium
CATGACGGATGCCCCGGGCGCGCGGCGTGCGCGCGGCGCGGCTTGAATCTGTTCCCGCACTCCGTTTCGGAATTTTTGCCAGAAAACCTCGCCGGGATCCTCGGGCTGCGCATTGCGCAGGGACTGGAACAGTGTCTGAATCTGTTTAAGTTCCGCGCGGCAATCCGGGCATTGAGCCAGATGCGCTTCGAGTTCCGCGCGCTCCGGGGCGTCCAGACTGCCGTCCGCATAAGGGATCAGCTTTTCAAAAAAAGGGTCATTGTTCATTGTCCATCATTCGCTTTCGCAGGTTTTCCACCCCGTAGTGGAAGTGGACTTTGGCGGTTTGCTCGGAGCATCCCACGATTTCGCCAATCTCCGCGTAGGGCAGTTCGTGAACGATGCGCAGAAGCACGACCTGCCGCTGCTTGTCGCCCAATTCGTTGCAGGCTTTAAGCGCGGCGCGTGCGGTTTCGTCGCGGATCAGCGCGTCGAGCGGCGCGGCGGTTTTCCCGGACAGCGTTTCGGGCAGTTCCGCAGTGTCGTTCACGGGCCTGGCTTTGGAGCGTAGGCGCGTGGTGGCCAGGTTCATGGTGATGCGGTACAACCATGTGCCGAAGGCCGCGGTGCCCCGGAAGGTGTCCAGGCTGTTCCAAGCGTTGACAAAGGCCTGCTGCGCCACTTCTTCCGCATCCTCCGCGTTGTTCAGCATCTTGAGGGCCAGAAAATAGACCTGCCGCTGGTACTTGCGCACCAGGGAATCGAAAGCGCCTGCATCCCCTGCCTGCGCGCGCTGGATTGTCCGTGCATCCTCGTCCATGCCAAGTCCAGACCCTGACCGTATGACGCCGCCGGGGCTTAATTGGTTAAAAGAATCTTAACATATCTGTGACCGGCCGGCGGGCGACAACATGCAGAGTTCCTGCTAAAATGATACGGAAGGGAGTTTTGCGGGATGCCCCAGAGCGCCAGGGAATGGCTCAAGCAATCCGATAACGACATTCGCGCCGCGGATATCATGTTCCAGAACCGCCAGAACATGTATGCCATTTTCATGGCTCACTTGAGCATCGAAAAATCCCTGAAGGGACTCTATGTTTTGCGGCTGGACAAAGAGGCCCCCAGGATTCACAATCTGATTCTGCTGGTTGAAACCATTGGTCTGGACATGCCGCCCGATTTGTATGAATTCGTGGTTGAAATCAATCGTATGAGCATCGTGACGCGCTATCCGGACGATCTGAACAGGATGAACAGGCAATACAACAGGAAAGTGATTGACGGCATGATGAAAAAATGCCGGGAGGTGTTGAAGTGGCTGAAAAAACAGTATTGAACATTGTTCATTTCCTCGGAAAATGCCTTGAACGGAACGGCGTAAACGCATCCCGAATCATTGTATTCGGCTCAAGCGCGACGGGTGCGGTGCGCAAAGACGGAGATATTGATCTTGTGATTGTGTCGGAAGATTTTCGTGGAAAGAGTATCCTTGAACGCATAAAAATGACAGGGCAGCCGGAGGTTCAGACCATCAGGAAATTCATGGTCCCGCTCGACATCATCACCATGACGCCGGAGGAGCTGGAAAGCGAGACATCGCCGGTTGCCGGATACGCCAGGCAGGGCAGAGTGATGTTTCCGGCTGGCGCCGTTCCAGGCAAACTGAAACATGCGGCGGCGCGATAAGCTCCTGCTTCTCCGGTTTCTGTTTTTCCCTTAAAATCGGTTTGAGAATATACGGATATTGTTTGCACTCATGCCTTGTGTCTCGCATGTGTTTCTATACCATGCGGCTTTGTGCATAACATGTTTGAGACGGGATTGCGCCCGTTCTTCAGGACAGATCCGCGATGCCCTTGCCGATGGCGTCCACAAGGGCGGCGACATGCGACACATCCACCGAGCAGAACGCCACGCGGATTGCGTTGATGCCGAGCGCCGCGTCCTTCATGGGAATCACGCCGGTCCTGTACTGCTTGAGCAGATGATCGGCCAGGGCGTCGGCGTCCACGGCCGGGTTCACATTCAGCAGGCAGAAAAACCCGGAGTTGAAAGGCTCGGGATACGCGGCCTTGGGGTCAAGGCTCTTGAGGCTTTGCTTGAGGGCCGCGCACCGGGCGGACAGAACCTGCTCCACCACCTTGCGCTCCGCGAACACGGTGTCCGGGTCGGCCAGAGCCAGGGACACGGCTTCCTGCACCAGGCGCACGCTGTTGCTCACCGTGCCGCGCACCAGGGCGCCCACTTTGTTCTCGACTTCCTTTTCCAGGGCCGCGCGGTTGCGCAGGTCCGGGTGGAACGCAAAGGTGATGCACGCGGTGCGGCCGCCGTACCACAGCAGTTCCTTGGACACGCCGTCCACCTTCACGGGCAGCACATTCGGATGCAGGCCCACGAACATCCCGAAAATGGAAATGGGCGCGCCGGTCTCGTCGAACACATAGCCGTCGTAGGCGTCGTCGAACAGCACAACCACGGTTTTGCCCGTGGCGTTGGCCGCGTTCACGATGGCGTCCCTGTATGCCTCTCCCTCGGCGCGCGAGGGCATGTACCCGGTCGGGTTGTTCGGGAAGTTCAGCATGGTGACCAGCTTGTCCTGCTTTTTGGCCACTTCCACAAGTTTCTTTTCCAGGTTTTCGGGCGCGGGCTTCGCGTTCTCGAAGAAGGGGTAGGACTCGATGGGCACGCCCAGGCAGTCCGTGAACATGAGATCGTAGTTCTCCCAGCGCTTGTCCGGGCACACCAGGGCTTCACCCGGAGAAAGGAACATCTTCACAAGATAGAACAGGCCCGGGGACGCGCCCGGCACCACCATGGGCGAACCGAGCAGGTCCGCGTCGAACGGGAAGTGCGGGGTTGTTTTCTTGACGATCCACTCGCGCCATGCTTTGCGGAACCCCGGCAGGCCCAGTATGGGCGCGTACGGGAACACATTGTCCGAGGGAATCTGGCGCATCTTCTCGCGCACCGACGGAATGTAGTAAGTGATCCATTTGTCGGTCTTGCCGCCGGGAATGATGTCGGACTCCCAGCCCGCAGCCGTGCCGATGGTGGCGTTGATGTCCGCTTCCTTTCCCGCGCGGCCGCTCCAGTAGAATATCCCCTGGGGCAGAAACAGGTCTCTGGCCGTGTCGGACATCAGATCAAGCCAGTTGTTTTCCTTCATGGCGTCGAATTGCATGGCGCGTGAATCCTTTCCCCTTGTGTTCAACCGCTCCGGGGCGCGCTGGCCCCTGCACAAATATGAAACATAGCATAAGAACAAACAGCACTGTTGAAAATCCGGAAAGAGGAAAAACCGACATGGCCGCGCCAGGCGCGGCACCGGGGGGCCGTTCAAAATTTCAATAGGAAAAGCGGGGATGTTGAAAATCCAATAAGCTGCGCCAAAAGCGTGAACGCAGTAAAAAATTGGGACTGGGAACGCGGCGTTTTCCCGCGTGCCTGTGGGGCTGTTGAAAAACTCGTTTTTTTGTTTTCTTCACTTTGTTTCCAGGTGCCGCAAATGAGCAAAAGTGAGGAAAAACACCGGGACTGGGTGCGTTTTGCGACAGCAAAACCTTGCCTGTCCCGCGTTTTTTCCGAC
>JAGUYV010000039.1 GCA_020061125.1 bacterium
GATGCGCAGCGCGAGATCCGCGACCTGCGCGCGGGCCGCCCCCGCCGCTTCGTTCCGCGCCGCTGCGAGTCCTGCTTCGCCTGCAATCTGGTGTGTCCCCAAAAAGCAAACCCGGCCCAGTTGTTCCTCGATGCCTTCCACGCGGAACTCCAGCGCAAGGGCACGCCCGCGTGGGCCGATTACTTCCAGCCGCACGACCCGGACAATTTCAGGCAGTTCATCACCGCGCGCATGCCCGTTGCAGAACGGCGCCTGATCGAAAAATGGGCGGACCGCTCGCCCTGCGAGGAATTCGTGTACCCGGGCTGCAATGTGATCGCAGCGCCCTACCTCACCCGGGCCTGGTTTCTCAAGGATCTCAACATCCGCGGCGGCCTGGACCTGTGCTGCGGAGAAATGTACTACCGCACGGGCATGGTCGAGCGGCTCGAACAGCAGGCGCGGCGGCTCGCGGATTTCGTGCGCGAGCTATGCGCGAAACGCATGATGATTCTGTGCACTGCGGGATATAACCTTTTTACCAACATCCTGCCCCGCCACGGGTTCGATGCGGACATCGAGATCACGCCGTACCTGCCATGGCTTTGGGAACAGATTCAGAGCGGCGGCATCCCCATCGTGAACAAGCTGAACATCACAGCCACGATCCAGGAGTCGTGCCACGCCAAGATCATCGGAGACGAATACATGGACCTTCCACGGCGCATTCTTGCGGCCTGCGGCGTGGAAGTTGTGGAAAAGAAACAGAACAGAGACTGCGCGTTCTGCTGCGGCATCGGCGGCGGGTTCCCGCCGGGCAGCGGATACCACCCCGTGGATGTGACCCGGGCCACGCTTCGCGTGGCGCACGAGGCCGCGCGCACGCGCGCTCACGCCCTGGTGTGCTACTGCGCGGGATGCATGCAGAGCCTGTGCGCGGGCATGGCCGCGTACCCCGCGCGCATGCCCGTGTACCATCTGTTCCAGGTGGTGCAGCAGGCCTCGGGCGAGATGCCCGAACTGCGCGTCAACGCGCAGCGCGGCCGTCTGCATATTCAGGGCATGCTCACCCGCCAGGTCCCACGGCTGCTGAACCCGAAACGGAAACCCTTGACGCAGCCATGACAAAATCGGTATGAATCAGTAACCGGGCAGAACACGCCGAATCAAACGCCGGAGGTATACGCCGTGTCGAGAATCGTGAAGGAAGCGGATGTTGCGGTTATTGGATCCGGGCCGGGCGGCGCCACCGTGGCGCGGCAGATGGCGCGCGCGGGCAAGAAAGTCGTGCTCCTCGAATGGGGCCGCGACTGGCGCAACAGCCCCTTCTACGGCACCCACACGGGCTGCCTCATGTACACCGATAAAATGGGCATGCTGCTCACCAAAGAGAGACTCAACATCGTGCGCGGCATCATGACCGGCGGCTCCTCGAACCTTTTCTGCGGCACTGCGTCCCGGCCCCCGGCCTGGCTGCGCGACAAGTACGGCGTGAACATTGACGCCGAAGTCAGCGAAACCATAGACGAACTCAAGATCGGCCCTCTGCCCGACAAATACATCGGCGAAGCCTCCAAACATGTGCTGGATGCGGCCCTGTCCCTGGGCCTGGACTGGGAGCCGTATCCCAAGTTCATGAACCCGGACAAGTGCAACGGAGGCTTCAAGTGCGGCAGCGTGTGCATGCTCGGGTGCAGCTGCGGCGCCAAATGGACCGCCAACGAATACATTGACCAGGCCGTGCTCGCGGGCTGCGAATTGATCACCGGCGTGCGCGTGCGCCGCGTGATCCACGACGGAACCAATGCGCACCGCGTGGAAGGCCGCCTGTACGGCATGACTCCGATCGAGGTGCGCGCCAGAGTCGTGGTCCTGTGCGCCAGCGGCATCGGGTCGCCGCGCATCCTGCAGCAGTCGGGCTTCATGAAAGCGGGCCAGGGCATGCTCATGGATCCCACGGTCATGGTGTACGGCGCATACGACGGCCCGGGCACCTACGCGGACCCGCAGATGTCCGTCGGCTCATACGACGACAGCAACGGCTACATCTTGAGCCACCTCATGGATCCCTGGCTGCTGTATCCAATGATCATGATGCTCAAGGGGCCGGGCTACGCCCTCACCTTCCCGCGCTACAAGCGCACTCTCGGCATCATGATCAAGGTCAAGGACGAAGTGGCGGGCGGCGTATTTCCGGACGGCTCTATCAGCAAGCCCATGACCGTGCGAGACAAAGAGCGCCTGCGCCACGCGGAAAATGTGTGCCACAAAATCCTCATCCGCGCGGGCTGCAATCCGCGCACCATATTCACCACGCCCCTGCGCGGCACTCACCCCAGCGGCACCGTGCGCATCGGCGAAATGCTCGACTCCAACCTCAAGCTCCACGAGCTGAACAACATGTATGTGTGCGACGCCAGCACCTTCCCCGAAGCCCTGGACCGCCCCATCGTGCTCACGGTCATCGGCATGGGCAAGCGCCTGGCC
Source organism: bacterium (assembly GCA_020061125.1). Lineage (GTDB taxonomy): Bacteria > UBP15 > UBA6099 > UBA6099 > DSWB01 > DSWB01. The sequence goes on from JAGUYV010000039.1 coordinate 2,467, forward strand.
GCGCACCTGCTGAAAACGCATTTTGCGTGACCGTTGCCCTGGCGAACCCGTCGCCGGGAGGAGAATATGGGATTCCGTTTCTTTCGCAGAATCAGAATTGCTCCGGGCGTGACTCTGAATTTGAGCAAATCCGGATTGTCCACATCTTTCGGACCCCGCGGCGCGAAATTCACGGTTGGCCCCCGCGGCACGCGCCAGACCGTAGGCATCCCAGGCACGGGCCTGTTCTACACCACCACACAGTCTTACAACAAGAAACAGCCGCCCCGGACGCAGGCACCGACGACTCCGGCACAATCTTTAAATATCGGCTTTTTCAAGAGCCTCGTGATTCCCGCGGATGAGAAATCGTTTGTCGAGGGGTGCAAGGCGCTGCTGCAAAATGATTTGCAGGCCGCGCATGCGCATTTCGCCCAATCGGGCAGCGCAGACGCGTGCTTTATGGCTGGCGTCATCGCCCTGAAACTGGACATGACGGCCGATGCGGAACAACGCCTCCAGACCGCGCTCCAGAGAAAGGAATCCCTGGGTGCGCTGCTCAACAAATACGGCATCGAAGCCGGGGCGAGCATTCCGATCACGGATGAGATCTCCGCATTCGTTCAGGCCGATGCAAAAGGCGCGCTGCTGATTCTAACGGAAGTTTACCAGGAGCGGAAGAATTTTGACGCAGCGCTCAATTGCCTGTTCGACTTAAGGAAATTCGATCCCGAAGACATTCTTGTGAAGCTGTCGTTGATTGAAATCTATTTTGAAACTTTCGAGTCGGACAAGAACCGGCTCCAGTCCATTCTTAACCTGTCCAATGGAATTGAAAACCTCCCGGCCATTCACACGGCCATCCTGCTGTACCGCGCAAGCGCGCTGCGGCTTCTGGGTTTGAACCAAGCGGCAAAGGACATACTGACCGGCGCCTTGAGAAAGCGAAAAGATCGCTCCGTGGATCTTCTGCACGCAATCCATTACGAACGCGCGCTGGTGTACGAAAACCTCGGCAAGCCGCAGCTTGCAAGAAAAGATTTTGAAAAGATATTCGCGGTGAATCCGGAATTTGAAGATGTTGCGAAACGGCTCGGGCTTGGTTGATTTTTCCGCTAAAATCAGCTGAAAGATGTGTTTAAAAAATCCAACAAAAATTAATTTTTTTGCCGCGGCCGTCAGTAGCGGGCGTGTTTCATGGCGCGGACGCGGTCCAGGGGCCAGAACTGGACCCAGGCTTTGGCGACCACATTTTTGCGCGGCACGAAGCACAGGCCGTCCTGTTTTTTATAGGGCCATTCGGCATCGGGGCAGAAGCGGCTGTCGCTGCTGTTCCATCTGTTATCGCCCATGAAGAACAAGGAGTCTTTGGGCACTTTGACCCTGGGGAAGTCGGGCTGGTAAGGCGCGCCGTGTTCCTGGTTCAGGTACGGCTCGTCCAGCGCTTTGCCGTTGACGAAGGTGACGCCCCGGCGCACTTCCACGGTGTCGCCGCCCACGGCGATGAGGCGCTTGATGTAGTTGGTGATGCTGACATGCTTGTAAACGCCCAGGTTGTAGGTTTTGCGATCAGCCTCGCGCGTGGATTTGAAGATCACGATGTCGCCGCGCTGCGGGTCCCCGAGCCGGTACTTGAGCATGGACCCCATGAGGCGGTCGTTTTCATAGAAGGTGGGGATCATGGACCCGGAGGGGATGTAAAAGGATTGCAGGAACAGGGGGCGCACAATGAACATGGCGACCACGAAAGCGATGACCAGGGACTGGATCATGTCGCGCGCCCACTGCTTGGGCGTGGGGGCCACGCTGATCACGGTGGAGGCGTTGCCGAAGGGCGTTTCCACGGTCACCGGCGCCTTGCCCACGGGCCGGGCGGGCTTGATCTTGATGATGGCGATTCCGTTTTTGGCCTGGACTTTTTCTTCGAGCTTGAGCTTTTTGCAGCGGAAAGTGACGGGGATTTCTTCCTTGATTTTGCGTTTGGATTTGGCGCCGGCGCCGCCGGAAGGAACGAACATGCAGCGCACGGTGGACTCCTGCTGCCCGTCGGACACGATTTTGTCCGGGGACGCAGAGAGATCCACCGTGTACTTGCTGCCGGAATCGCTGGTCAAGGCGGGTTATTTCCCGCCTTTGCCGGCTTTGGCGCCATCTTTCTTGGAGATGATGCGGTCCTTGAGGCGCGCGGATTTGCCCACGCGGTCGCGCAGGTAGTACAGCTTGGCGCGGCGCACAACGGCCTTGCGCACGACTTCAACCTTGGCCACGCGGGGCGAATGCAGGGGGAAGGTTTTCTCCACGCCCACGGAGAAGGACAGTTTGCGCACGGTGATGCTGCGGTGGATGCCGCCGCCCTTGTCCGCGATGACTGTGCCCTGGAACACCTGGATGCGTTCCTTGTCGCCCTCGATGATGCGGTGGTGCACTTTCACCGTGTCGCCGATTTCGCACTGCGGCAGTTCTTCCGCGGGTTTGGCATATTGTTTTTCAAATTCTTCAAGAAGTCCCATCGTGTTTCTCCTTTCCGTAGCCGAGAGACTTGAGTATGGCGATGTCTTTGTCCGAAAGCGCGGCCTTTTCGAGCAGGTCTGGCCTGCGCCGGAGCGTGAGTTCCAATTTCTTTGCGCGGCGCCACGCGATGATGTTGGCGTGGTGACCGCTGGGCAGGACTTCGGGCACTTTCCACCCGGCGAACTCGGCCGGGCGCGTGTAGAGCGGCGCGCCCAGGAGGCCGTCGCTGAAAGTGTCTTCCTCCACGGATTCGGGCTTGCCGACTACGCCGGGAACAAAGCGCGCCGCGGCGTCTATGATGACCAGGGCGGGCAGTTCGCCGCCCGTGAGCACGAAGTCGCCGATGCTGATTTCCCGTGCCCGGAAGCGTTGCCGCACCCGGTCGTCCACGCCTCCGTAGTGGCCGCAGATGATGATCTTTTCCGGCTCCGCGGCCAGTTCCCTGGCCAGCGCGTTGTCGAGCACGCGGCCGTGGGGCGAAGTCATGTACACTGGGGTGTCCGGGCCGGCGGCGCAGAGGCCGAAGACATGCTCCACGGCGCGGAACAGAGGCTCTGGCTTGAACACCATGCCCGGCCCTCCGCCGTAGGGCACATCGTCAACCGTGCGGTGCCGGTCGTCCGTGAAATCCCGCAGGTCGTACACATGGGTTTTGACAAGGTCCTTTTCCCGGGCGCGGCCCAGGATGCTTTCCGAGAGAACCGCATCCATCATCTGCGGAAAGATGGTGATGATGCGGCAAATCATACGACGAAATCCCTGTTGACGATCATGATCCCGCGATCGAGGTCAATGCTTGCGATGGCCTGGCGCGTGGCGGGCACCAGCACATGGTCCCTGCCTCCGGGTTTGAGAATCCAGTAGACATCCGTGGATCCCGCCGGGGTGATCTGGTCCAGCGTTCCGAGGTGTTCGCCTTCGGCAGTCTGCACCCGCAGCCCTTCGAGCTGGTAGTAGTAGTACTCGTTTTCACCGGCCGGGGGCACGCACTCCTCGGGGACTTTGAGCAAAGCGCCCCGGAGTTGCCCGGCGGCGTCCCGGTCGTCCACTCCTTCGAGCTTGAGCATTACATGCCCCGGCTTCAGGCGCACGCTCTGCACGGAAAAGCGCCGGGGTTCGGAGCGCTCCCTGGCCGCAAAGAGGAATTCGAGATCCTCGAAGCGCGCGGGGTCGTGCGTGATGGGTTCGACCTTGAGCCAGCCTGCAAGCCCGTGCGGGGCGAGCACCCGGCCCACCAGAACGAGCGCGCTCATCCGATCAGTTCGATGGAAACCTTCTTGCCCTCTTTGACGGCCGCGGCGCGCACGATTGTGCGGATGGCGTTGATGATGCGGCCGTGCTTGCCGATGACTTTGCCCACATCGGACGTATTCACCTTGATTTCATACACCACGGCTTTCTCGCCTTCCACTTCCATGACGCTCACTTCCTCGGGCACATCCACTATGGCTTTGACGAGGTATTCCAGCAGTTCTTTCACGGGGGCCACCTCCAACGGTGTGCTTGCCGGGATTCGCGTTGTTATCCGATCTTGATTCCTTTCTCCTTCATGAGTTTCTTGACGGCCAGCGTGGGCTGCGCGCCTTTGCTGATCCAGTCCTTGAGCTGCTCTTCCTGCAGCACGATGGATTCCGGGTACTGCCTGGGGTTGTAATGGCCCAGGATTTCCAGGAATCTGCCGTCGCGGGGGTAACGCTTGTCAGCGGCCACCACGCGGTAGTGCGGGGCTTTTTTTGCGCCCATTCTTGTGAGACGGATTGTTACGGACACGGTTCACCTCCAGAGCTGTGCTGTGTCGTGGCTATGGCGCCAGGTTTCCGAGATTCTTAAGATCGAAGCCCGGGGGTAGCTTGCCCCTGGACATCTGGCTCATCATTTTTTTCATCCAGTTGAACTGCTTGAGCAGGGCGTTGATCTCCTGGATGCTTGTGCCGCTTCCGCGTGCGATGCGGCGCTTGCGGCTGGCGTTGATGATGTCGGGATTGCGGCGTTCCTTGACGGTCATGGAATTGACGATGGCTTCGATGCGGCCCATCTGCTTGTCGGCCATGTCCATGTTGAGCTTGCCGGCCACGGCGCTCATGCCGGGGATCATGCCCAGCAGCTTGCCCACGGAACCCATTCTCCGCACCTGCTTGATCTGGTCGAGAAAATCCTCGAAATCGAATTTCTCCTTGCGGATCTTTTTCTCGAGGGCGCGCGCCTTTTCCTCGTCCATGGTTTCCTCGACGCGCTCAATGAGCGAGACGAGGTCGCCCATCCCGAGGATGCGGTTCACGAAGCGGTCGGGGTGGAAGGGTTCGAGATCCTCGGGCTTTTCGCCGGTGCCGATGAACTTGATGGGCTTGTCCGTGACATGGCGCACGGACAGGGCCGCGCCGCCGCGCGCGTCGCCGTCCATTTTGGTGAGGACGAGGCCGGTCACGCCCACGGGCACGAAGCTGTTGGCGATGTTCACTGCGTCCTGCCCGGTCATGCCGTCCAGGACCAGGAGCATTTCCGTTGGCTCGACCGCGTCGCGGATATTGCGCGCCTCGTCCATCATGGCTTCGTCAACATGCGTGCGGCCTGCGGTGTCTATAAAAAGGCAGTCGAACCCGTTGTCCCGCGCATGCTCTTTGGCGGCGCGGCTGATTTCCACCGGGTCCTTGATGTTTTCGGGGAAGAAGAACGGCAGGTTGTTCTGTTCGGCCACCACGCGAAGCTGCTCGATGGCGGCCGGGCGGTACACATCAACGGGGGTAAGAAGGACTTTCTTGCCCTGGCGGCGCAGCATGCGCCCGAGCTTGCCCGTTGTGGTGGTCTTGCCCGAACCCTGGATGCCGCACATCACATACACCGACGGCTTGGCCGGGGCAACCTGCAGGCCTTTGCCCTCGCCGCCGAGCAACTCGACAAGCGCATCCTTGACGATTTTGAAGAAGGTCTGGTGCGGGGTGAGGCTGGTGAGCACTTCCTCGCCCAGGGAGCGCTCCTTGACCGTGGCGATGAACTGGCGCGCCACATCAAAGTTCACATCCGCATCAAGCAGGGTGAACCGCAGCTCGCGCATGGCCTCCTGTATGTTGGCCTCGCTGATGCGGCCCTGGCCGCTCATCTTCTTGAAGATGCCGCCCAGCTTCTCTGAAAAGCTCTCAAGCATACGAAACCATCCCGCCTGCCGTCAGGCACACAAAATCCGCACCTGTGGGTGCGAACATATAAGTTTAATATGCCGCACCCGGTTTGTCAATTTTCTCTCTATTACAGGTATTTCCTGTACTTGTTGAGGGTATTATATTACATTACAATGAGAAACGCCACACCCCGAAAAGGTCCGGAGGCCCCGTGATTGTGAGCGAACTGCGGATACGGAATGTGGAGCACGCCGTGCTGCTCCAGAGCCGGGATTCCGATCTTCTGAATCCTTTCCCGCTCGCCCTGCCCGGCGGCGGTTTCGCTCTGGTCTTTCAGAAAGCGGAGCGGCTCGTGGCGCCGGGACGCCGGGATTTCGCGGCGTCCAGCGCGGTGTGCATGGCGCAGGCGGACACGCCCGAACAATGGGCGGATGCGTCCGCGGACGAGATTCCCGGTAGCCGGGGTTTCGGCCAGTGCCCGGCCCTGCACCACACAGGCGGCGGCCGCTTCGTTTTGCTCGACTGGCGCTGGGGCCTGTTCCCGGACAACGAAAAACCCATATACGGGTTCCGCGTCCCCGGATGGGACGGCTGGGCCGGATTCGGCGAATGCGCCGCGCGCACGGCCGCTCCGGAAAATGGATCCTGGGCGTTCGGCCAGCCATCCGTGATTGATCTGGAAAATGAAAAAATCGTGCGCACCGGACCGTGCATTGTGGCCATGGATGACGGCGCGCTGCTCGCCCCGGCGTACTGCGCGGACCCGTTGAACAATCAGTTCACGAACCATGTATTCATGCTGCGCTCAACGGACGCAGGCCAAACATGGTCGCAATGGGGAACCCTGGACCGGCGCGACAAGCAGTACGCGCCCCTCACCGAGACCGTGGCCGCGCGCACGGGCGGCGATTCTCTGTGCGCACTGATTCGCACCACCAACAAATTCGATTTCGCACTGTGCTCACGCAGCAGCGACGCGGGCCGCACATGGTCCCTGCCAGAGCGCACCGATTTGCAGGGCCACGCCACGGACATGGTTGCGCTGCCGGACGGCGAACTCCTGGCCGCCCTGGCCCTGCTGCCGGACGCCGAAGGC
>JAGUYV010000278.1 GCA_020061125.1 bacterium
AGGCGCTCGCGGCACGCCGCGCACTCCGCCAGATGCGCCTCGAACGCCGCGCTCTCACGAGCGTCCAGTTCGCCGTCAAAGTAGCGTGATGCGGTTTTTCCGTGTCTGCATTCATTCATGGCCGTGGCTCCCGGACCGCTGCATGTGCGGCCAAAGGTCTTTTCTTAATTTCTCGCGGGCGCGGTACATGCGCGACTCGACCGTGCCCATGGATATGCCCAGAATGCGCGCGATGTCCCGGTAGGCTTTGTCCTCGAACTGCCGGAGAACAAAGACCTCGCGGAACTCCGCGGGCAGGTTCATGAGCGCTTTGCGCAGCGCGGTTCCAAGCTCTTTTTCCTCGAAGCGGCGCTCCACGGGGCCGGTTTCATCATCCGCGCGCGCCAGCAGTTCCAGTTCCTGTTCGGACAGGCCAGTGACCACACGCAGCCCGCGGCTTTTTTTGCGCAGATGCGCGCGCGCCGCATTCATGGCGATGGTGTAGAGCCAGGTGGACAGGGCCGCGTCTCCTCGGAACTCGTCCAGGCCCGCGTGGGCCTTGAGGTACACATCCTGAATCACATCCTCGGCGTCCTGGTGATTGCCGAGCATGCAGAAAACCGCATTGAACAGTTTGTCCATGTGAGCGGCTAGGAGTTGTTCGCGCGTATCGCGGTCCAAAGCGGCGTGTTCCGCCCGAGGCCCCGGCAGGGGCGTTGTGTGTGCGCTCGTGCTTTTCACTGCATTATATTGGATGCGCGCGCGCCACGGATATTCCCTCGCGCAAGAAAAAACGCGGCCGTTGCAGGCCGCGCCGGACAAGGTTCATTTACTACAGCGTGCGCGTGGTCACTTGACCCGGAAGTTCACCGCCGCGCTGGAGGTGTTGCCGGTGAAGTCGCGGGCACGCACGATGACGCTGTGGCTGCCCTCCGCGAGATCCGTCAACTCGAATCGGAAGGTCTCGGACAGAGAGTCGAAAATGCCGTCTTCGGGCAGGAGCATGAGCCATTCCAGATTGTTAAGCGAATATTCGAAACCGGAAATAATGCTTGTGCGGTCCGAAGCCTTGCCTGAGATCACCACGGTTTTTGCGGAGGCGTCAGCCGTGGCGGACACCTCTGGACGCGAGTTGTCAATCAGGAACGGCTCGGTTTCCTTTTGAGCAGAGCGCGCGCGCCCGGCCGGGTTGCCGGGCAGGTCCGTGGCCGTGAGGCGCACCACATACTGGCCGTCGGGCACGGACTCGGTGAGCCACCGGAATTCGGAGGCGAAATATTTTTCCTCGATCTGCGTCCAGAGTCCGGAATCCAGGGGTTTGAAGTGCAATGAATAGCGCAGGGGATCCCCGTCCGGGTCCAGGGCTTTCCAGGAGAAGATCACTTCCTGGTTTGCCGTGAGAGCGCCCACGGAGTAGTTAATCTGCTGTTGCTGATTGCCGTTTTGCGGGGGGGCGGCGGCGCCGCCGGATCTGCCGGGTTTCGCGCCCCCGGAATCCTGGCTGTCCTGGGGAGGCGGCTGGCGGCGGGGCGGCGCCTGGGACACCTTCAGCTCGTTGATGCGCGGCGGCTGGTTTGCGGCCAGGTAGGCGAGATTCACCTGGCGCAGCACGGGCGTGGCCGCAGTGTCGCTGGCGAAGAAGGAAGCCCTGTACTGCACGAACCGTCCGGGGGGTGAAGAAACCGCGCCGGAGAGGTTTTTCACGGGCGCGGACCATTCGCTCCATGAGCCGTCCGCGGGTTCGCCCGTGTTGCCGGAGCGCACGGAGAATTCCAGTCGCGTGCGCGCGGGCTCATCGCCCGAAGCCCAGAGCCGGCCCCACGCCGAAGGGGCGAAGGTGTCGTTAACGGGCGAGGTATAGGTGCCTGTGGCGTTGTGCGCATTTTCGAAGGTGTACACTGCACCGGGGTTGCCCGTGGCGAAATACTGCGCTTTGCCGTCCCCGGCGATGGCCAGGGCCTGTTTCACCGGCAGTTGGTGCATGACCGACTCGCGCGTTTCGATGTCCAGGATATACACATTGCCGCGGTTGCCCGTGCCGGCCATGAACCGTGTGCCGTCGAGTTTGATCAGGGACAGAATCGTGGGGTCGGGCAGGGTGAAAAGGCGGCGGACATCGCCATTTCGCTTGACGCGGTAGATGGCGCTGGGCAGGGGCGGCGCGCCGCCCTGGGCCACGAAGTAAGGCACGGGGAAGCTCAAAGGCTCGTCGCGCCCACCGGCCTGCGCCTGGGGCGCGTTGGGATTGTTTCCGGGTTGCGGAGGCGGAGCGGCAGGCATCTGGTCTCTGTTGGCGGCCACCAGAACCTCGCCGCCGCCGAGTGATATGATCCGGTATGCTTCTTCTTCGTCGAGGTCGGATATCACGGAAAACTTTTCGGATTTAACATCCAGATAGATGACAAGCCCGCCGGGGCTGCTGCCCGCGTATATGTTGCCGTTTTCGTCAAGCGTCATGCACAGGATGTGCTTTTCCTGGGAGCGCATGAGGGTTTTGACGGTGCCGTCCGGGCTGATGCGGTGGATGCCCGCGGGCGCGCCCGTGGCCGCGAGCAGGTTGCCGCGCGCGTCCGGAATCAGCGCCCACACATATCGGCCCGGCAGTTCGGCCAGAAGCTCGTGCTTGCCGCGTTTGTCAACGCGATACACCTCGCCCGCGGGAAACACGCCCGCGTACAGTTCGCCCTTGTGTCCCACGGCCAGCGCGCTCACGCCCACGCCGGGCAGCATGGCCATCTCGTCGAAATTGCCCGAGGCGTCGGCGCGGAACACCACGGCCTTGTTGCCGCTGCCTGCGTACAGGGTGGTTCCGTCCAGGGCCAGGGACCAGAGGTAAGGCTCCGAAGTCTGAAAGACCTGGCGGCTGCGCAGGCCGAGCTGGAGCGCGCCTTTGTCCGTGAGCGCCACTCCGTTGAGATCGCCCTCGGCGAATGATTCCGCGCCGTACTGGGTCCACACTGCGGAGGATGCCGCGCGCGCGGGCGCGGCCCACACGGCCGCGGCCAGCGCCATGATGATCATTGTCCGGATGCTTTTTGTCATTTTCACAATTCCTTGACTTGATATCTTGTGTTGATCGCGCGTCTCTATTTCTTTTCTACGAACACCGGCGTGAAGGCCGATCCGAGCAGGATTCTGTCCATGGGAATCACCTTGCGGTCCTGCTTGTCTATGGGCAGGACTCCGGAATAATTGGAGGACATGAACATGGCGTCCCGCATGGAGGCGGGCGCTTCCATAAGTTCCTCGCCGCGCACGGCCGGGGCTTTTTCCGGATAAATGGTCAGCGCCACCATGCTGTTGTTGGGCGCCCACTGCCCGATGTAGCGGATGTATTGCTCGAAGGACACGGGCGGCGCATCGGACATGGGCCCGCGCTCCACGCCGCTCATCACGAGTATCTTGTACAGGCCCGGCGCGGCGTTGGCCGGGATTGTCACCGTCACCGGCACAGTCTCCGCGGCCTGGCCGAACGGCTCCACCTCCACATTCAGCGTGATCGTGTCGCCGGGGCGCACGCGGTCCTGGGCCAGGGACATGGACCTGATCTGCGACAGGCGCCTTTCCCGCGAGATCTCCATTTCCAGATTCACGGACTCGACCGTGACCGGGAGGAAGGGGTTGTTGACGATTGCCGACAAATACTCGAGCGCGCCGATGAAAAACAGGTCGCTGCTGTAATACATGTCCGTAATTTCGAGGGGTTCGGGCCATTCCTTTATGGTGACGCGCAGGCGCACGCGCGCTGTGGCTTCTCCCATGTCGCCGGTGACCTGGGAAACGGTGTTGTAAAGCGCCGTGTAGAGGAGCGAAGTCAGGAAGTCCTTGTGGTTGAACACATTGACGCGCACGGTTTTTTCACGGCCGGTTTCGCGTTCGCGAACGGTCATGGTTGCGGGGAGCAGGGTGTCTTCAATCTGGCCCAGGCGCGCCATAATGGCGAACTGGCCGTCATGCACCAGCGTGCCGGTCACGCTTGCCGGGTCGCCCATCTTGAACGACGACATGGAGCTGGCCATCACATGCTGGATCACGCCGCCGCCCATGGGCAGGGACACTTTGCCCCAATTGAACATGGGATGCCCGAACCCGAGCAGGATGTCGCCGTCGCGGTAAGTGACCGTGCCGATGGCGGCGGCTTCCATGTCGCCGTTCATGAGCGCGACGGAAAGCACATGTCCCGGGCCGAGCGTCGTGGCGCCGGGAGTGGCGTCCACTGTGCCGCCGCCCCCTCCGGTCACGGACACGGGCGCGCCCATGG
>JAGUYV010000045.1 GCA_020061125.1 bacterium
CCGTCCCAGCCGCGCAAGGGACGAATGGGTCACGGCCCAGATTTTCTTTTCCAGGTCCGCGGCCAGAGCATCCAGGTCCGCAGCGTCCGCGGGCTTTATTGCGATGCTGCGCGCGCCGTGTTCGAGCGCGCGCATGGCCGTGCGGCCCGCGATGTCCGGCTCCGGCATCATGATGAATACAGGCAGCGGATTGGTTTTTTTCAAATGCTTGAGCAGGGCCAGGGCCTGCTCCGGAAACGCACTCGGGTCCATGACCACGGCGTCGGGCTGGCGTTTCTCGATGCGAATCAGCCCGGCTTCGGGATCCCTGGCCGTGTCCGCCACGCGCACGCGCGTGCATCGCTCAAACGCATCCCGGAATCCTGTCCGGAACACGGATGACCCGTCAATGATGATTACTGTCGCCTTTTCCATGACATTCACAAGCGGGCATCCGCTTTATGAACCGGATCCACGAAATCCGCACAATGCGTGATGTGATTCATTTTACATAAAAAACAAACCGGAGGATATCGGGATACGAGGATTTACTGCCAGTAATATTGTGGCGTTTGACCTCGTAAAATGCCTGGAACGGCGTCATGCCCGAGAATAGATTTGAATAGAAATCGCTTCCGAACCGGATGCCGTCCTTGCCGCTGGTCTTATACATGGAAGCGATGTAGAAGCGCGTGCCGTCGTCGAGCATGGCGTCCGCGAACACGGGGTGGCCGGTGTTGCAACCCGTGGACAGGACCGTGCGGAAGCGTGTGGGAAGGTTCTTGAGCTGCGCCGCGGGAATGCCGGTTTTGCCCCGGCCCGGAAAGAATTCGTCCGGCTGCGCGTGGGTCGCCAGGTGCAATACATCCGCCTGCGTGTCGCGCAGCGCGGCGGCCGCGGACTCGTTGTCCAGCGTCAGCGCCATGGTGTGTTCGATGCCGGTTTTTTGCAGGAATGCGGCCACGCCCGGCGCTTCCTGCCCCTCGCGGTCCGCAGGCCCCTGGCAATCCATGACAAAAACATTCCGGTATTTGTAGTCGTCGGTCAAATCCGGAATTTTTCCGGGCACGCCCGCGGTGTGAACGATGGGGGCGATCTCGAACAGCCATTTGTCTTCCACGCGCAGCACATCCGCGGGAAACGGGAAGTCCGAATCCGCCACGATGAGCAAACCCGCGCCCCTGATGAAAGCAATCATTTCATCGGAGAGAAATTTCTTGGACATGGCGGCGGTCCGCGTTCGCAACTGCTTCCACAGCCGCCCGTTGTCGCCCGTAAGATAGGTGAGGGCGAAGAGTTCCTCGTACCATGTCTCGAACTCCGCGAGTTCGTCCAGGCCTGCGGGCACGGTGTGAGAAAGCGGCGCCGCCGTTGTTTCCGAATCCGGGTGCATGGCCAGTTCGAGGATCAGATCCCGGGAATCCGCGGGAGTGCGTACGGACAGCACGGCGGCGTTCGCGGCCAGGGCCGGGCGCGCAGCGGCCGCGCACAACGCCAGAGCAAGGCAAATCGTTATAAGTCTGCTGGATTTCATTTCTGAAAAAGTCCTTTCACAATGCGGGATTCCCTTACGCAAAAGCGCCCCCGTGAAGAGGGCGCCCGTGGCTGCGTCATGTCCGGAACGGCCGGGTCAGATGGCCTGAAAGAGCGTGCCGTGAAGAATGCCCGCGACAATTTCTTCAGAAGACAGATGAACGGCTCCCTTTTCGGCGATTTTTTCCTGAATCTCCTTGACTGTGCTGCCTGTGTCGGGCAGCTTATCGTATGCGGAGCGGAGCTTCGCGAGAGTTTTGCCTTTTGCCGAGAGGTTGAGAGTATCGGCGCCAGCGGCTTCGGCGAATTTCTGCTCCGCGTTCACGCGCCCGTTTGCCCGGGGCGCGACTTTGCCCGGCTCTTCCGGCTTTGCAGCCTGCACTTTGGGAACATAGGGAACTTCCATGTGGCTCAACCTCCCTTCCTCATTTTTGTTTCATTCCATATATCGGCGTATGAGCGCCGATCTTTAGAGGTAACATAAAAATCACATTTCCGGACGCACTGCCATAAAACTGTGGAAAATCACTGCGGGGAAGACACGACATGGGACAGAATTTCTGAAAATTCCTTGATATCAAAGGGTTTTTGGAGAAACGCCGCGGCGCCGTCCTTGAGCAGCCGGCCCGCCACGCCCTCGAGGCTGTAGCCCGAGCACAGCACGATTTTCACCTGCGGATCCAGGCTCGTGAGCGCATCGAACACATCGCTGCCGTCCATTTCAGGCATCATCATGTCCAGAATCACCAGATCCACTCTGCCGCGATGATCGCTGTACAGGGAAAGGGCTTCGCGGCCGGACCGGGCTTTAATAGCCTTGTAACCCAGCACGGTGAGGATGTCCTCGCCCATCTGCAGGAATTCCGCGTTGTCGTCTATAAGCAGCACCGTGGCGCCCTGCTTGTGCTCCTGCACCGGGGATGCGGCGCGCTTGGCGATCCGCGATTCCTCGGTTCCGATGGGCAGAAAAACCTTGAAGCATGCGCCCTTGTCCGGCTCCGAGTCCACGGTGATGAACCCCTCGTGATTGTGGATGATTCCCAGGGCCACGGAAAGGCCCAGGCCGGTGCCCTTGCCCTGCTCCCTGGTGGTGAAGAACGGTTCAAAAATCCGGGCCTTGACATCCTGCGGGATGCCGGGGCCGGTGTCGCGCACTGTGACCACGCCGTATGCTCCGGGCTTTGCTCCGGAGACGCCGCGGGCCACGGATTCGCTGACGGTTTCCTCGCTTGTGGCGATGGTCAGGGTTCCGGCTTTGCCCATGGCGTCGCTGGCGTTGATGCAGATGTTCAGCAGGGCCTGAATGACCTGGTTCACATCCACGGTCACGATGGGCGGCTCCGGCGAAAAATCCTTTTTAATCACAATTTTCTTGGAAATGCCGCGCTGCAGCATGTCCGTGAGTTCTTCGGTGAGTTCGTTGATGGGCACGGACTGCACATGCAGCTTGTCCTTGCGGGAGAAGGTGAGCATTTGCAGGGTAAGGTCTTTGGCGCGGCGTCCCGAGTCGAGAATTTTCTGCACCCGTTCCCTGTTGGGGTCGTCCGTGGGAATTCTGCGCAGCACGAGTTCGGCGGAGCCAAGCATGACGGCGAGGATATTGTTGAAGTCATGCGCGATGCCGCCCGCAAGCTGGCCCACGGCTTCCATTTTCTGGGACTGCAGGAGCTGTTCCTGGAGGGCGTCGCGTTCGGCGTCCGCGCGTTTCCTTGCGGTTATGTCTCGGGCCAGGCCTTCCACGCCCACGGGTTCGCCATAGTCGTTGAAGATGGGGTATTCCTTGACTTCAAAGGTAAATACAGTGCCGTTTTTATGCCGCAATTTGACCTCGTACGACGGCTGCTCCATGCCCTGAATGCTCAACTGGGTGGCGCGGATTACATCGTCGCGGCCTGGGTCGTCGGCCAGATATTCGGTGTAATGGGTCATGAATTCCTGGGGCGTGTACCCGAGGATGCTTGTGATGGAAGGGCTTATGTAAGTAAACATGCCGTCCGTGTCGTGCGAGTAGAAGAAGTATTCGTCCTTGAGGTTTTCCACGAGGCGCTGATAGCGCTCCTGATTGCGCTGGAGCCGCTCGCGCATGGTCTTGGGTCCTGTAATGTCCACGACCGTGCAGAGCATGCCGCGTACAGAGCCGAATTCGTCGGTGAGGGGGCGTGAATTATTGAGCACGAACGCGGTGCGGCCGTCCTTGCGGCGCATGGCGTGTTCGTAATTTAGAATGCGCCCTCCGGAGAGAAGTTGCTGAAACGCGATGTTCATGCCGCCCGGTTCGGGAAGCGCGTCCCGGAAGTTCAGGGATAGAAGTTCTTCGCGCGAATAGCCGAGCAGTTCCAGGGCGGCGCGGTTAGCGTCGGTGAAATTCTTGTCCCGGTCCAGCACGAACACCGCGGCCACGGACTCGTCGAACAGGGCCTTGTATTTCTCCTCGCCCGCGCGCAAAGCCTGCCGGGCTTCGCGCCCCTCTGTGTCGTCCATGACCACGGCCGCGAACCAGGC
>JAGUYV010000148.1 GCA_020061125.1 bacterium
GCCGCTCACGCTTGCGGGCGCGGTTTCCGGCGCGCGCGCGCAACTCCGCGCGGCGGCCGCTACGCATGTCATCGGGTTCGGCGGGTATGTGTCGTTCCCCACGGTGATGGCCGCGCGGCTCTCGGGGCTGCCGGTGTATCTGCAGGAGCAGAACACGGCCATGGGCAAGAGCAACCGGCTGATGTCGCGGCTGGCCCGCAGGGTGTTCACCAGCTTCGAGAACACCGAGGGGGCGCCCGCGGGCAAGTGCGTGCTGACGGGAAATCCATCGCGTTTCGAGGACGCGGAGATCCCCTCGAAAAGCCATGCCAGGGAGCAGCTCGGCCTGGATCCGGACCGCGCCACGCTGTTCATCTTCGGGGGCAGCCAGGGCGCGGTGGCCATCAATGAAGCGTCGGTCCGGTTCGCGCAGCGGCACAGGGAGCGAGCGGACTGGCAGGCGCTTCACATCGCCGGGCCGGGCAACGATGACGAGTTGAGAAAAAAATACGAGGCCGCGCTGGGCAACGGCGCGGGGTACAGGATCAAGGTCGAGGCGTATCTGCACGACATGCACCTGGCCTACGCCGCAGCCGATCTGGCGGTGTGCCGCGCGGGCGCGACCACCATCGCCGAGCTTATGTGCCAGGGCGTGCCGTCCGTGCTTGTGCCGTACCCGTACGCGGCCGAGAACCATCAGGAAAAGAACGCGCGCTATCTGTGCGAACGCAACGCCGCCGAAATGATCCTGAACCGGGATCTGGATCATTTGGACGGCGTGGCGGCGCCGCTTCTGGAGGACAAACAGAAATTGGCCGCCATGGCGCGCACGGCGAGCGCATTGTACCGGCGCGGCGCGGCTCGTCTCATTGTGCAGACAGTCTGCGGGGATCAGGGGTGATCGCCGCGCCACAGGGAAACGCATGGAACCGCTGAACAACAACACCGGCCAGGCCGGGCCTCCGGCCGGGCAGCCGCCCAAAAAGGTGGTCGCGCTGCGCACCGGAATGCGCCGCAAGAAGCGCGCGCGCGTAATCTGGTCACGCGTGATCATCCTTGTGCTGTTCATGCTCATGTTCGCGTCCGTGTTCGTTGTCAATTCCGAGATCTTTGAGATCAAGCGCATTGATGTCAACGGATGCGAGCGGGTGAGCGAGGACCGGGTGCTGCTCGCGTCCGGCGTCAGAACCGGCGAAAACATGCTGGCGTTCCGTGCGGGCAGGGTCAAGGCCGCCATCGGCGACATCCCGCTCGTGCGCGGCGTAAGCCTCAAGCGCAAGCTGCCGTCGCGCATTCTCATCACCATCTCCGAGCGCCAGCCCTATGCTTATGTGCGCAGCAAAAAGGTGTTCTACATGATAGACAGCGAACAGGTGGTTCTCGAGATCAGCGATGTGGCGCGCAGCAGCAGCCTGCGCATGATCTCGTCGAACGCCGTGGAGCCTGCCGAAGTGGGACGCAGGCTCGAATTCCCCTACGACTCGCTCATGATTTCCTTTTTCGACAAGGCCGAGCCTGCGCTCGGCTCGCTCATGACTTCGGCCCACTTCAACAAGAACGGACTCAAGCTGTACATGAACAATGGAGCGTATGTGCTGCTTGGCAACGGCGATAGGCTGGGAGAGAAACTGGACCACATTCCCCTGCTGGTTCGCAGCCTGGAAAACGCGGGCGTGCCCTACGAAGGGCTGAACCTGCGCAACCTCGAAGCAGCGACTTTCATAAAGAAAAAAACCGCGGAGGCTGCAATCAAAGAATAGATCATGGCGCGCAAGACGGAACGCAACATCATCAACGCAATAGATGTGGGCACCAGCAAGGTGCTCGCGGTGATTGCGGCCGCGGACGAGCAGCACGAGCTGGATGTTCTGGGCGTG
Organism: bacterium; assembly: GCA_020061125.1. Lineage (GTDB taxonomy): Bacteria > UBP15 > UBA6099 > UBA6099 > DSWB01 > DSWB01. The sequence continues at coordinate 1,857 of JAGUYV010000148.1, forward strand.
GGCGTCGCGGACACCGAGGGCATGCGCAAAGGCATGGTCACGGATATTGACCGTGTGGCGCGCAGCATCTACCGCGCCGTGAGCGCGGCCGAGAAAATGGCCCAGCACGCCGTCGAGGCCGCCTACATCAGCGTCACCGGCGCGCACCTCACCACCAACACCGCGCACGGCGTCACCAGCATCATGAACCCGCACAGCATCACCGCCGAGGACACGCAGCGCGCCGTGGAGTCCACCCGCGGCCTGCGCCTGCCGCCGGACAAGGAGATCATTGACATCTTCGAGCAGGAATACGCCGTGGACGGGCACGAGGGCATCCGCGAACCCGTGGGCATGTCCGGCTCGCGCCTCGATGTGCAGGTGCAGATCCTCACCGGCGCGTCCGCGCCCATCCACAACCTGGTCAAGTGTCTGGCGCGGCTCGACATTTCGGTTCTGGGACTTATTCCCTCGGCCATGGCATCCGGCGAAGCCGCGCTCAACGACGACGAAAAGGAAATCGGCGTCGTGCTCATGGACATCGGGGGCGGCGCCACGGATGTGGCGCTCTACAAGCGCGGCGCCATGGCCCACGCTTTCGTCATTCCCGTGGGCGGCGACCATATAGACAACGACATCGCCATCGGGTTGAGCACCTCCATCGGCGAAGCGCGCCGCATCAAGCTCAAATACGGGAACGCGGACCCGCAGGCGGATCACGACGCGCAGCCCGTGGAAATGCGCCTTGTGGGCCGTGAGGAAACCAGCCAGGTGCCACAAGGCATCCTCACGGAAATCATTCACCCCCGCGTGGAGGAGATTTTTGAACTCGCGCTCAAGCAGCTCGAGGAAAAAGAACCGATGGGGGCTATCCCGGCCGGTGTGGTTCTCACGGGCGGCGTGGCGCATCTGCCGGGCCTGGCGCGCGTGGCCGGCGATGTCATGCGCACGCACATCCGCGTGGGCGC
>JAGUYV010000381.1 GCA_020061125.1 bacterium
CGCAGGCGGAGGCGGGGGCCGCGGCGCAAGCCGCGCCCGACGCGACCGCACAGGCGGACGATTCCCAAGGGGATGCCTCACAGGCCCCGGCCGAAGAGGAACTCGAAGAAGAATATGAAATGATCGTTGTGAGCGTGAGCGCCCAGGCCTCGGTCCGTTACCAGAACGCGGAATGCGATGAACCGCCCGTGATTTCCGATGTGATGTCCGGCGCGCAGATCCTTTCCCAGGGTGATTTGCTCGAACTGAAATCCGTGTCCAAATGCGGGGCGCGCGCCACGCCCGAAATATCCTGGACCGCCACGCCCAGATGCGGGGGCATATCATCCATGTCCGTGACGGTTGACAAAAAGACAACGCGCCTGCCTGGCAACGCCGCCCCCGCCGCGTTTCCCGGAAAGTTCACCGCAGACATATCGGACAACGAAGTCCACGACATAAAAATCTCCGTGCTCGACGACAGCGGGCGGCAGGCGGCGTTCGCATTCCAGGCGGCGGTGGCGCAGGAGGCGGCCATGCCCCCGCCGCGCGTCAAGAATCTGACCGTGAACTCCATGCCCGTGAAGGACAAGGCCGACCTGGAGATGCGCTCGGATGTGTGCGAGGACATGCTGTTTCTGGTGGAAGGCGAGGCCGAATCCGACTGCGGGGAAATCGCGCTGGTCACGGTCACGGCCCACGAGCTGCCCGTGACCGTGTACGGGACCGAAGAGTGGGAAGCGTCCCTGTACATCAAAGAGGAACAGACGGTCCCGGTGATCGTTACCGTGCGCGATGTGACCGGCGCGCAGTCCCCGCCGTATAAATTCAATATCGAGTACTCCAAAGAAGTGACCCCGCCCCGGGTGGAAATCAGCGACGCGGCCGGATATCCGGTGTCCGCGTTCGGCGAACCCCTGGACATTTACCGGAACGATCTCACGGGCGGGCGCCTGGTGGTTTCCGGGGGCGCGGGTTCGGACATGTGCTACATCCGCACCGTGGAAGTGAGCGTGGACGGCGGGTCGTCTTGGGACAAGGCCTCGGGCGGCGGCGCCTGGTCCTACGGCTTCATCCCCAGGGACGGCGATTATGAAATCCTGGCCCGGTCCATAGACAACGACGGCAACGAATCCGAAGAAATGTTCATGCCCCTGGAAATCACCTATTACTCCAAGACCAGGGAAGAGATACTGCAGGAAGCGTTCGAGGCGCTTGTGCGCGCGTACCAGGACCGCGATGCGGACACCATCCTCACGGGGAGCGCATCCAGCTACTCGTCCTCCGCGGAAAGCATCGAGGACCGCAGCCGGCTCGACAGCGCCCTGAACGGCAAGTTTTCGGAAATCTCATCGGTGTATCTCCGGTACAGGGTGGACTCCGTGACCGTGAGCGGCAGCTCGGGACGCGTCACTTTCCAGTGGGACGCCGATCCCGGCACCAGCGGGTATTCAAAAACCGGCACCTTCGTGTTCCAGAAGGAAGGCCGCCCTGACTGGAAACTTCTCACCGTGCAGGACAGCCGCAGCTTCCTGCGCTACACCACCGAGCCGGAGACCATTACCGTGTCTCCATTCTCAAATTCGTTGACTGCGAACAACACGGACACCACCACGGTCACCGCCGTGCTCAAGGACGCCGCGGGCAACGCCGTGAAAAATGGGACCCCCGTGCAGTTCAGCGCATCCACCGGAACCATAGACACATGGGACACCACCACGGACGGCCGCGCCACCGCAACCTATACCGCCAGCGACACCATCGGATTCGCCACCATCACCGCCGAATCCGGCGGCGTCTCCTCAAGCGCCACAATTCTTCTCGAACGGGAATACGCACCCGGACCCCCGGACCGGTGAAATAGCTGCCCTATCCAAGGATTCCCCCCAGGTCCCGGCAGGACGCATGGCAATTGTTCAGCCCATGCCGCAGCCACGGCCGTGGCTGGTTTGTGCGGATTTTCCAGTGTGAAAAACGGGAAATGTCATGCCACAAAAGTATGTGCGCCAACAGGCAAGTATATTTATATAAAATCAAACAAACAACTAACAATCCGTGCATTTCCGCCTGTTTTTGTGGAAAACCCCATGCATTTATCCACAACATGTGAAAAACCCTGTGCCAAAAGCCTTGATTCGGGGCGTTTCCATGGTATGATTATCTGAAAAACTTTTTGAAAACCGCCGGGAGGGGGACAGGCGCTATATGCGCCTATAGGTAACCATGAAAATCAGGCCGGACACTATCGCACGCATCCCGTTTTTTGCAATTTCGAGACACCGCGTCCCAGCGCGAATCGCGCTCGCGCTGCTGTTGTGCGTGGCCGTGGCCGCAGCCGCGGGATCCTGCCAGCGGTTCAAGAAACTGACAGGCGTGGACAGCAAGAAACAGGGCGCGGTCATCAAGATCATTTCCCCGCACCACGAGGGCATCCGCAAGGAGATGCAGGCCGGATTCGAGAAGTGGTACAAGGACAAACACGGCGCGGACATGGCCGTTGAGTGGGTGGAGTCCGGGGGCGCGTCCAACGATCTCAAGTTCATTCTGTCCTCATTCGATAAGAAACCGGACGGCATTGGGCTTGACCTGTTTTACGGAGGCGGCTCGGACCGGTACATCGAGCTGGCCGCAAAGGGCCTGCTCCAGCCCTGCAAGCCGCCGCGCGAAATTGTGTCGCAGATTCCCGCGGATCTCAAGGGCGCGCCGCTGTACGATCCCGAGGGCCGCTGGTACGGGGTGTCCCTAGGCGCATTCGGCATTCTGGTGAACAAGCAGATTGTGAAGGCGCAGAACCTGCCCGAGGTCAAGACCTGGGCGGACCTCGCGGACCCGCGCCTGCAGGGTTGGATCGAGCTGTCCGACCCGAGGCAGAGCAGCAGCGCGCACGCCATTTTCGAGATCCTGCTGCAGCGCTACGGATGGCGCCAGGGCTGGATTCTGCTCGGGAAGATCATCTCCAACTGCCGCGCCCTGCCCGGCTCCTCGGGCCAGGTGCCGCAGGATGTGGCCGCGGGCCAGATCGCGTACGGCCTCACTCTGGTGTCTTACGCATATTCGAGCATCGAGGAGCACGGCGCGGACAAGCTGGGATTCACCATGCCCGAGGACGCCACGGCCGTGACCCCGGACCCCATCGCCGTGCTCAAAGGCGCGCCCAACGCCGAGGCGGCGTGCGAGTTCGTGAATTTCTCGCTCACGGAGCAGGGGCAGAAGCTGTGGATTCTGAAAAAGGGCGCGCCCGGCGGCCCCTCGGAATTCTCCATCAACACCATGGCCATCCTGCCGTCCGTGTATGAATCGCTGAACAGCGCCAACACAGTCGTCGCGCTGAACCCTTACAAGATGCCGCAGATCATCCGCTACGATTCCGCAAAGGGCGCGGGCAGGCTCAACCTGGTGGACGAACTGGCCGGGGCCATGTACATTGAGCCGCTTCAGGCTCTTGCCGCGGCGCGCAAAGCCCTGGGCGCGGCCGCGCCGGACGATCTGTTCGCGCCGCCCCTGTCCGAGGCGCAGGCCATGTCCCTGGCTGTAGGCGGGTGGAACGATCCCGTGCAAAAAGACGCGGCCATCACCCAGTGGAAAAGCGCGGCCGCGGCGCGGTACCGCAAACCCAGGTGATCCGCGCGGCGGCTATCGGATTATTCTGAATTCCGTGAAGAAACGCGTGACTTCGGGGCTGTCCAGTGTGGACTTGTTGAGGGCGATGGCGCGCAGCCAGTAGATGCGCCCGTTTGCGGCGATCAAGGCCTGGTGCGTGTGCACGCTGCCCGTTTCCCACGGCATTGTGGCGCGGATGGCCACAGCGTCTCGGCCGCCCAGTTTGATGGTTTCCTTTTTCTCAATGATCATGCCGCCCATGAGGTGTGCCGCGAGCGCGGGCAGATCGCCGCGCGGCAGAGCCGGCGCTTTGGACGACACGGGACGGCCCTGCGGCATGACGCTTAACGGGCTTTGTACCGCGATGCGATGCGCGTCCCCGCTGCGATCGTTCAATAATGCGCGCACGGCGACCAGCGCTTCGCGTTCGCGGATCATGCGCACAAGCTCGCCGGACAGCCCGTCGGCCTGGCCCCGGTTCTTCTTGAGCAGTTTCGTGCTGATGTCCAGGCGGTCGAAGCGCGCCTTTTCGAGCGCCAGCGACAGTTCGAGGGCGCGTAGCTTGTCCGCGAGTTCAGCCGGCATGTCCTTGGCGGGATCGGGGTCTTGCTTTTTGTCATCTTTTTCGCCATCCGCCCCGGTAGCGGCCTCCTGCTCCTTTTCCTGGATCTCGCTCCGGATAAGATCTTCGAGTTCGCGCTGCGCGGCGGCGATGCCGCGATCCAGTTGCGCGGCGCGGTCCGCGGTCTTCTCCCCTGACCCCAGGGCGCGTCGTTCGAGTTCCAGGACGCGCACACGCTCGTTGGCCTCCTCGCGCGGAGACAGCTTCTGCTCCGCGCCGGATTTGCTCTCCACGGTGCGCGGCGGCGGCTGGATGGTCCGGTTCGAGTACTGCTCCAGAAACTCTTCCGCTGTGGTGTCCGGCGCGCCCGGCGCCAGGCGGCGCGCCTCAAACAACTGCGCGTGCACCGTGACCAGATCCGCCTCCGCCGATGCACGGTCCGTTTCGAGCGCCTGTATCAGCAAATCTTCATCCGTAGGATCCGTGTGCGGGTCGCGCAGTCCGAGTTGCTTCTGATAGTCCGCAATGTTCGTGTCGTACCAGGCGATGTCTTTATCCAGCCTTTCGAGGCGCTGCCCGAGGAATTCGAGAACATGGTCCAGGGCGCGGCTGCTGCGATCCTGGAGAAACCGTGTGTAAGCGACGGCGATGGCAGTGCACAAATCCGGGTCGCGTCCGGACACCGTGAGAACAATCTTGCCCGCGGCTTCATCGGCGCGGACCGAGATGTGCGCCGGAAGCGAATCCGCAACTTCCGGCGGCAGGGCCGCGCCCATGATGGCTCGCACGGCCAGGGCGGCGTCCCGTGTGATGAGCATTTGCGCCAGCTCCTCGAGGGGGGTGCGGTCCG
>JAGUYV010000307.1 GCA_020061125.1 bacterium
CGCGCCTGTTGCGTGAGGCCGGTCTGCCCGTGCGCCCGCGGTTCATTACCCTCAATGTCACGGATCGCTGCAATGCGCGTTGCGCCATGTGCGAAATCCACGCGCGTGCGCATAAACCCGGCCATGAACTGGATTTGAGTGACATTCGCCGCGTGTTCGCGGATCCCGTGATGCGGCGGCTCGAAGCGCTGCGCATCACCGGCGGCGAGCCGTTTCTGCGAAATGACATTGCTGACATTTTTCGTGCCATTCAACGCCATACCCCCGTGGCCATTATTCATCTAACCACGAACGGCTTGCTGCCCGGCCGCGTGGAGGAATTTGCGCGCGCCGTGCTGCCCTCGCACGCCGCGCTGCATCTGCAGGTGAGTCTCGACGCTCTGGACGGCCGCCACGACGACATGCGCGGTGTGCCGGATGCGCTGGACCGCGCCCGGGAATCCCTTGACCGCCTGGCAGCGCTCAAGCAAAATTTCCAGTTCCATTTTGGAATAAACCAGACCGTGCTGGCGGGCACCATGGACCAGATCGAACCGATCAACCGGCTGGCGCGGGAACTTGGCGCGGGGCACAGCATCATCCTGGGCGCGCACCACCATGAAGGCAAGGACATGACCCGCGCGGCCATGAACGGGCAGCCGCTGCCGTTCATCACACAGGAGCCGATGTCCGCGGAACAAGTCCGGGAATTCTACCGCATTGTCGAACAGGTGAAGGGCCGGGCAACCCCATGGGACGCGAGCGCAAGGGCGTTGAGCGCACGACTGCGAGAGATGTCCGAATCGTATCTGAATCAGGGCGGCATGAACCGCCTGCTGCATGGCCGCAACCTGCCCGCGCCTCCGTGCATGGCGTTGTTCGCGCATGCGAGGATATTGGCGGGCGGGGATGTAGTTGCGTGCAGCGTCATGGCGGATCAGCCGGTAGGAAATGTCAAAGAGCAGAGATTTGGTGCGATATGGCGTTCGTCCCGCGCGATAGCCGTTCGACGCCGTACGCTGCGCTGTCCGGGCTGCTGGATCGAGTGCGACATCCAGCCGTCTATCTTCTATTCCGGCGACATCATTTCCTGGGCCGCGAGCCATTATTTGCGAAATATCCCCCGACATTTGTGATGAATAAGAACTGGACACGGAGAGCACGGAGGCACGGAGAAACACGGAGTTCGGGTGAAATTAACACAGAAATGGACATAGTTCTGTAAATGGATAAACCACTGACAATCGAACCGAACCGGAGGCGTGGATGGTTTTGAAAGAGGGAAGGGCCACCGAAGAGATCATCGGCGCGGCCATTGAAGTTCACAAAGTGCTCGGTCCGGGATTGCTGGAATCTGCGTATGAAGAATGCTTGTGCCATGAATTGCGATTGAGGAAAATACCTTTCAAACGCCAGGTGCCTGTTTCTGTTGATTATAAAGGAGTTAAACTTGAGTGCGCGTATCGCATTGACGTTCTTGTTGCTGGAAAAATAATTGTTGAATTGAAAACCGTGGAAAAATTGAAGTCCGTTCATAAAGCGCAATTGCTTACATACATGAAAATCATGGAATCTCCTGTCGGTCTGTTGTTAAATTTCAATGAAAAGTATCTTAAGGACGGATTGGTTCGTACGGTTTTATGATTGTTTTGCCAATGACATGGTTTGCAAAAACGCCTTTTGCGCATACGCTGGGGAATCCTGCATGCCTCCGCGCCTCCGTGTTCTCCGTGATGAAAATTGCCAAACGAATGCGTCTCGTCGAAAGCTGTACGCCATGAGAAAATACTGGGCTTTGATTATCGCTTGCGCCGTGGCGTTTGCCTATCACTACGAATACGCCCTGTGGCTGTTGCGCCTGCCAAGCGGAACCATTATCTTCAATGACTTCGCGCTGCTCACCTACCAGTGCCAGGCCGCCCGCGACTTCTTCACCCAGAGCGGCACGCTGTGGGGCTACGACCCGCACTTCGCAGCCGGACTCCCGCTCTCGTTCATCTGGAACAGCAATGTGTTCCTGCAAGTCCTGGCCGTGGCCATGAAATCCTACGCGGTCGAGGATGTCGTCAAAATTGCGCTCTTTTGCAGCCTCATGCTGTTCCCGCTTTTCTTCTACTGGACCATGCGCAATTTCGGATTCGCCAGGGACCACAGTTGCGCGGCAGCGCTCGCAGCGCTTCTGGCGTTTCGGCTGGACACGGGCATGCTGTTTCACATCACGGGCATGGTCACCGCGGGCATCATTACATGGTACAGCCTGTTTCTCATATCCCTGCTTTACCGGTTCATGAAAAATCAGGACATGCGTTCCGCGGCCCTGTTGATCGTGTTTTCACCGCTCGCGCTGTTGATTCACAAGACCGCGGTTGTGATTTTGTTTGCGCCCGCGCTCGCGCTGCTTGTGCAGCATGCGCGGGTGTTGCGGCCGCGTTCGTGGTTCGTGCTGGCGGGCGCTGCCGCGGCCTCCCTGGCGGCGAACTGGTTCTGGCTTTCGCCCCTGTTCAAACTTTTCAAATACAAGACCTTTCTGGCCGAGGCGCCGTTCTGGCAGAACCGGGACCTGCTTCGTCCGCTCAAGGATTATTTCACCCTGTCCGTGATGACCAACACCGTGGAGTGGCCGCACTGGTGGTACGGCGCGGCGCACACGCTCATGCTGTGGGTTCTGCTGGCCGGGGGCGCGGCCGGGCTGCTGATCTGGAAAAAGAGGGGAAGGGCGGATCTGTATTTGCCCATCGGCATCGCATGCGCCTTTCTCTTCGTGTTCAGTTATTATGGGGCATTTGTGCGCGCGTTCGCGGAACTTAACCCCACGCGCTATCTGCCGGTCATGAATCTGCTGCTTGCGATTCCCGCGTCCGCGGCGCTCCTGGAGTTGTTCCGGCGCATGAACAGGCTCACGGCCAATGCGTTCTTCCTGGCCGTTTCCCTTGGCGCGTGCCTGGTGTCTTTTTATCATCTCGAACGCTTCGAACCATTGTTGAAACTGCGGCTCGGCGCACCGGAGATGAGGGAAGTCACGGATCTTGTGTCCGCGCTGCGCGATCTCCCCGGCGGCGGCAGAATCCTGCTCGAGGATTCCGGCGTCATGGATCGCGAGGGCCAGGGGCAGGTCTATGCGCTTTCCCATCTGCCTTCGCAGTTCCCGCGTCTCACCGGTAAGCAGTTCATCGGCGGACCGTATCCCTACATGTTCGTCAAGCATCACCGGGTGGATTTCCACGACGGAAAATTCCTGGGCCGCGAACTCGAGGACATCCCGTTTGCGCAACTCCGGGATTACATGGACATTTACGACATAAAATGGATTGTAAGCTGGTCGCGCCGGGGCAGGGGCTATTTCGACGCCTATCCCGAATATTTCCTCCGCACGCGGGACATCGGCCGTTTCAGAATTTATGAAGTATCCCGGCCACACAATGCGTTTCTTATAGGACAGGGTCTCGCGGCCGCGTCGTACAACCGCATTGTGGTTCAAAACGCCGTGGCCGAGCGCGGTAAAGTGGTTTTGAAATACCACTGGGTTGACGGCATGCGGTGTGAGCCGGACTGCCGGGCGGAACCGTATCCGGTTTCGGACGATCCCGCAGGATTCATACAGGTAAACGAGCCGGCCGCGTCGTTCGAGATTTTGTTTCCCTGACGGCGCGCGGCAGGACAGGGGTGAAGAATGAACCAGCAGGAACCGGATATCGCAGGGCGCGTGACAACGCCCGCGGAGCCATGGAGCGCCGGGGACAAAATTCTGCTTGCCGTGGCGTGCCTCGCCGCAGTGCTGCCGCGGATCTGGGCGCCGGGCGTGGCCTTCACCCCGCGCGAG
>JAGUYV010000032.1 GCA_020061125.1 bacterium
CATGGCCATACCCGCGGCCGCGCCCGCGGCCCCGGCGCGCGCGCCGCCCGGCGACTCCAGAAACCGCAGATAGAACCAGTACGCCGCAAAGGTGAGCATGGCCGCGCCCATGTCCACCGTGGCCAAAGACGCATGCGCGGCCGCCTCGGGCAGAAAACAGAACAAGACCAGGGCCGCGCAGCCCGCAAGTTCGCCGTAAAGAGACCGGGCGGCAGCGAAAACCAGCAGTGCGCACAGCGCGCCCAGAGCCGCCGCCATCATGCGCGGCCAGAAGAACAGCGCGTGGTACCGGTCCATGTTGCGCCGCATGAAATCCCACGAAAACGCGTATTTCAAATCCTGCGCAAATGCCTCGGATTCGTAGTCCGCGGCGGGTTTCAGAACGAGCAGGGGCAGGGCCTGGAACGCGCGCACAAGGGGCGGGCTGCCCTGATGGTCCAGGTGCGCGCTGCCGGTTTGCAGCACGCTCAACCCCGCGGGGACATGCACATATTCGTCCGCGGTCACGGAATTGATTCTGGCGCAATACGCGGCGTGGGCGAAAAAGAACAGCAGGCATGCCGCCACGGCCGCGATCATGGCGCGGGGCAGGGGCGTGTGGGGTTGCGTGGTTTCCGGCACGAATACATCATGGCATGAAACCGGAGATAGAGCAACAAAGGCCGGGTGTGAAATCGTGCAAATGAGAGGTGCGGAAAAGTTAATCGGCGGCCGCGCGCTCCGCGCCGCCCTTGAACAGGCCGCTCAACTTGCTCGCCACCCGGAATGCGAACACATCCAGGGGAATGTAGAGCGCGAGCAGGCTCTTGGGCATGTTGCGGCGCAGCAGCGATGTGATGCGCAGATAGAATGCAAGGAACTTGTACTGCTTCACGAGCAGGGCGCGGGGCTGTTCGTCGTAGATGGGCACCGTGGGCAGATTGGGCATGCCGTCCCGGTACGGGGCGTACCAGTGGAAGCCCTCGGGAAGCACGCGCTTTTCGTGGGCGTAGGTGTCTATGATGGTGCCGGGGTACACGCGCAGAATCTGCGTGGAGATGAAAGTGGCCTTAAGGGACAGGGCCTTGAGAAAGGTGCGGCGCAGGCCCGCGGGGTCGTCTCCGGGCAGGCCGATGAGCAGGTATATCTGCGCCTGCTTCACGCCGCTGCGGATGGCCTTGTCAATGAAATGCCTGGCCTTCTGGTAGTTCACCTTGCGGTGGATGAGCTTGTATGTGTTGGGGTTGAAGGTTTCGAGGCCGAAGTTGAGCTGCTGGCACCCGCTGCGGCCCATTTCCTCGAGCAACTCGTCGTTGAGGCTGTCGAAGCGCACGCTGGTGATCCACTTGAGCCAGGGGGTCTTCTCGCGGAACAGTTTCATGAGCTTGAGCGCGCGGTCCTTGTTGACCAGGAACTCGTCGTCGTAGAAGAAAATCACATCGTAGCCGTAGGTGTCGTGGATGTGCGTGATGCGCTCGATGACTTTTTCCGCGGAGAGTTGCGTGGATTTGCGGCCCCAGAAATGAGTGGCGCTGCAGTAGGCGCAGCCGAAGGGGCAGCCGCGGTTGGTGTTGACCTGCGTGCAGCGGTTTTTGTAGGGGCGGGCGCTGGGGTAGGCGCGCATGTCAATGAGGTGCCGGGCCGGGGGCGGCAGGGAATCCAGATCCTGCACGCGCGGCGGGCGGTCGTTGACCGCGATCCCGCCGTCGCGCCGGTACGCAATGCCGGGGACTTCGGACAGGGGTTTGCCGTCCAGCAATTCGCGGATCACGGCTTCGCCCTCGCCGACGGCCACCAGATCCACGGCCGTGTGCCGCAGGGTGTCTTCCCATGTGAAGCTCACATGCGGGCCGCCCACGATGATCCAGATTTTCGGGCGCCGTTTCTTAATCTCGGCCGCCAGGAGCTGCATGTCGAACCGGGTTTCGGTGAAGCAGGTGATGCACAGCAGGTCCGGGTCCGCGGCCAGAATCGTGTCCGCGGCTTTTTCGATGGAATCGCGCTTGAGGGCCGCGTCGTAAACCGTGACATGTTTGCCCATGGCCTCGGCGGTTCCGGCAAGGTACAGCAGGCCCAGGGGCGGATAGTATGAGGCGAACTGCGGGTTGATGGTGCTTGGCGCGACGCAGAAAAACACGCGGGTCACGCCGTCGAGCCTGGTGTCCGGGGTTGTGAGCGTTTCGTGCGTTTGGGTCATGGCGTCCTTTTCGTGTCAGAGCGGATGAGCGCCGCACGGCGCAAAATCAGGAACAGTGCAACGGCGCGCCGTGTTCCGCGGCCCGGGGCCGGGTCATTGCTCGCCGTGAATGTAATCCGGTTCGTTGTGCGCCGTGGACTGCGGGCCGAAAAAGCGCGGCAGCGCAGGCGGCGCGGGTTCCGTCTCGCGCAGGCGGCCGGTTTCCTCGAGCCATGTGCGCACGGCCCGGGCGCGCGGATCCGTGGGGTATGTGACGCGCAGAAAATATTTGTAGTTTTTTTCCGCCTCGTCCGCGTCGCCCAGTTCGCGGCGGCATTCGGCAAGGTTGAAGAAAGCGTCGGCCGTCATGTAATTGTCCAGGCCCAGGGACCATCGGATCAGCTTGAGCGCTTCCTCGAAGGCCGAAGCCGCGGCCTCGGTGTGGCCTGCGGCGCGGTGAGCGGAGGCGAGGTTGTTGTATATTGCGGCCATGCGCAGGGGCGCGGCGTCCGTGGCTTCGCGTTCCACGCGAAGAGCCTGCTCGAAGTGCTCCACCGCGGCCTGCGCATCGCCTCGCGCGAACAGCAGCGACGCCACATTGTTGAAGTTCGCGCTGTCCGTCTCGATGTCCGATGCGTGCGCCGCGTCCAGGGCCAGGGCCTGCTTTTGCAGAACCAGGGCCGCGTCCGCGTCTCCCTTGAGTTGCAGGGTTGCGGCCAGGTCGGCCATGAGATCGGCCACGGCGGGGTGGGCGTTGCCGAGCAGGGACTGCTTCAGAGACAGCGCCCTTGTCAATTCGTCCGCGGCCAGGGACAGGCGCATGCGCTCGCGGTAAGTGATTCCGAGATAATGCCGGTCACGCGCCGCGGCCAGGCTGCGCGCGCCAAGCGCGCGCTCGTCCACTTCCAGGGCGTGGGAGAGCGCGGATACCGCGTGCTCATAGCGGTCCGTGGCCAGATAGAGCATGGCCAGGGCTGCGGATGTGGCTGCGTGGTCCGGGTGCTGGCGGCCGAGAAGTTCCTCCTGCGTATCCATGGCGCGCTGGAGCAGTTGCGCGGCGTAGGCGAAATCCCCGGAAGTGCGCGCCAGGTCCCCGAGGGCGGCGTAGGCGCGCGCGGTCTCCGGATGTTCTTTGCCAAGAACGGATTCGAAAATGTGCAGGGCTTCGTAGCCGTAATCCCAGGCGTCGTCGGGCCGTCCCGTGCGTGCGTGGATTGAACTTATGAGCATACATGCGCGCGCCGCGCGCACGGCGAGCGGGCCTTCAAGCGCCACGGCGCGTTTGAGGTTGTCTTCGAGCAGACCCAGGGCGTCCGAGGCGCGGCCGAAATAATCCTGCACGCGCACGCGCTGCAACTGGATGTCCAGGGCCGCCGACTCGCGGTCTTCACCCATGGCGGCGGCGAGCTGGGACGCGGCGTCCAGGAACGAAACCGCCGCCAAAGGCGCATCCGTGTCCAGCAGCGCGCCGGCCCAGGCCGTGTACAACCGCGCCAGATACGCGCGCTGTTCCGGGGTGCCGGTTTTGAGCAGGGATTCGGCTGTGGCGAAGGAAGAAAACGCCGCGGGGTAATTCGCGCGCGCCGCGTGGATGCGGCCCAGGCCGAACCACGCCACGGCCTGCACCAGCGGGTTCTGCGCATCGCGTCCCATCTCCAGGGCCGGGCGCAGGCACGACTCGGCATCAGCGTAGCGCGCCGCGTCAATGTGCCCGAAACCGGCCAGGGCCAGGCTCAAGCCCGCGGGGTCCGTGGACGCCCAGGTGTCCGCAACCCGGTAATGCGATTCGGAATCCGGAAGGATCGAGCGGATGCCCGGCACGCCCTGGGCGCGCGCGCATGCGGACCATGCGAACAAAGCCAGAGCGCAGGCCGCAAAAGCTGGGGCCGCGCGCCGGAGAGTTGTCATGCCGCCGTGCTTCTTCATCATGGCGAGAAAGCGGCCCCGGGCCTGCGGGCCGCATCATTCATTATACACAATCATGGGAGATTAGGATCCGCCGGGCTGCGCGACAAGCACATTCATGGCGCCGCCGTAATAAACATGGAACTGGCCGTTCAGCCCGGCTCGGGCGGCGAACCCGCGCAGAGCGTCCCGCGCCATCCAGTCGCGATAGTTCCGGTAGTGAGCGCCCCCGGCCGCGCGCTCGGCCAGCCAGCATGCGCTCCGGCAGGGCAGAGCTGCAAGACTTGCCTTTAAGGGCAACGCATAATCCATGATCACAATGCGTCCACCGGGGCGCGCCACTCGCTGCATCTCCCCAGTGAAGGAAAGCCGCAGCTTTTCCGGGATCTCGTGCAGCGCCAAGCTCATGGATACCAGATCAAAAATCCCGCTCTCGAAAGGAAGGCGGTCTGCGGAAGCGAGCACAAATTTCAAATTTTCATGCGCCCGCCCGCGCGCTTTGCAGAGCATATGCGGCGACATGTCCGCGGCCACGGCCAACGCCCCGCTTTGTGAAAAAAGGAATGCCTGGGCGCCCGTTCCGCCGCACACATCAAGCGCCGTCATGCCCGGCATGGCTTGGGCGCACTCGCTCACGGCGCGGCGCATTCCCCACAATAGAGGCTCAATGACATAATTGTACACGCGTGCGGCGTTTTTATATGCGGCAATCTGGGGAGGCACCTTCGTTGACAGCAAAGAGCCGCCAGTCATCACGGCGCCCATCACTGCGCGGTTTCCGGGAGTTCGCACCCGCTGCGCTGGGAGAGATCGGCAAGGGACAGTACGCCGGTAACCTTCTGTCCGCCGGACACGAACCATGTGGGCAGTTTCTCCACGCCCCTGTCCTTGCACATCTGGAGCACGCCGCCGCCCGCGGGATCCGCGCATTCCACATAGTCCACATGCTTGAAAGAACTGCTGAATAGCGTCTTTTGCTCCGTGCAGTAGCTGCACCAGGATGCGCCATACATTTTGAAACCCTTTCGGGTCAGGCATTTGGCGAAATCATCGTATGGCCCCGGCCGCGTGCCGGAATACACCGCCATTCCGCCGAAGATCAGGACGACAATCAGCGCCACACCAGCGGCGATGACGAGATTCTGTTTGCCCTTAAGCCCGCCCGCGGGTTTTGCGTCTTTCTCGTAACAGCAACTCTTGTATTTCTTGCCGCTGCCGCACGGGCAAGGGGCGTTCCGGCTTGTTGCGGTCTCGTTCATGGTCATATACCTCGCATTCAGCCCGGAGCGTGTCCGAGTCCCGATCTTATGGATTCATTATAAAAGCGCTTATTCCCGCCATATCAATTCCCGGCGGAAACCATCACCGTGACCATGGTTTCCTGGTCCATCATGTGTCCGCCGCCCATCATGTGTCCGTCGGATGCGCCCGTAATTCCTGCGTCGAAGTGCATGGTGTGCGTGGCTCCCGCCATCATGGGTTCCGCGGGTGTGAATGTCATCATGGTGTTGCCTTCGCTCCAGGCCGCGGCGCCGGGCACGGGCGTTCCGGTCACTGCATCACCGCGATACATATGAACGCGGCTTTCCACCGACGCCGTGTCCATTGGCATGCTGAACTGTACCGCAATCGTGGCCGTGGCGCCGTTCGCCGGTTCGGGCGCCTGGTTTGCTGAAACGGACAGGATTCTGGGCTGCTGTGCAGCGGCTGGAGCGGACGCAGCCGTGCTTCCTCCTCCGCATCCGGCCAGGGTTGCCGCAAATCCTGCTCCCATTAATGCGGCGCATGCGGCAAAAATTGTTTTCAACATGATACGGCTCCTTGTAATGTGTCGTGATGGGTGGTTTTCAGTGCTGATGCTGCGAATGATCGCCGGAGTCAGGCTGTGAGTGTTCGCTGCCTTGTTCCGTGGACGAGCCGGGGGCAGAGCCGCCCATGTGTTGCATGTGGCTGCCCATGGAGGAATGCAGTGCGGAAATGGCGCTGTCCAGAAACAGGCCTATGACAGCGCCTGTTGCGGCGTCCACATACAGGGTTGCGCTGTCCCCGCCGGGCATTTTCACGGGTGTCGCGTAGACCGGCATGCGGCCGAACTGCTCAAGCGCCGTTTCCCCGGCTTCGGCGCCGTGGAGATTTTCGGCCACGAAATCCTTGGATGTCTGCGTAGCTGTTTCCACCGCAACCAGAACCCCCATGCCGGTCGTGCTCCCGTGCATTTGCTGGTGACCGGATGTTTCGTCGTCGTGAACCATGGAATGCACCATGGATTTCACTTTTTTGATAGACATGCCCCCGCAGGCGTAAGCCGGCATGCTCACGCTGCCGATTGTGACTGCCGCCAGAGCCGCCATCGCAATTGTTTTCATTTCCGCACCGTCCTTTAAGTTTTTTGCCACAAGGCCGCACTTGTATGATTCAAGATCCGTGCCATCAGCACCCCGGATTTCAGAGCCGCAAAATCCCGCGTGGAGACAAGGTTTTTTTGCGCGGCCGGATTTTGCGGCCCGGGGGGTGCGCAGTTTGCGCTGACGGTCTTCTGTCAGGCGCATGCCGAATAATCGTCATACCGGCAAATGCGTTTGTGGCAGGGTGTTGGGTTTCTTGAATGGCTTGTGGCCGGGAACCGCAGTGTTACCGGGCGGTGAGCAGCCCGGCCACGGCCGCGGTGAGAAAACCGGCCAGCATGCCCGCGAGCAGGGCCTTGAGTCCGAGCCGCGCCACATCTTTCTTGCGCTCCGGGGCCAGGCCGCCGATGCCGCCGATCAGGATGCCGAGGCTGCCGAAGTTTGCGAAGCTGCACAGCGCGTAGGTGGCGATCATCTGCGCGCGCGCGGTAATTGCGCCCTGCTGCGCCAGTCCGGAAAGGTCCATGTATGCGAGAAACTCGTTGAAAACCACCTTTACGCCGAGCAGGCGGCCCACCTCGGGGCAGTCCCGCCAGGGCACGCCCAGCAAAAACGCCACGGGCGCGAACGCATAGCCCGCCAGCTCGCGGAACGATGTGCCGGCCAGGCCCAGCGCAAGATCCGCCATGTGAATGATGGCGATGAACGCGAGCAGCATGGCGCCGATGAACGCGGCGAGCTTGACCCCGTCTATGGCGCCGTTGGACGCAGCTTCCACGATGTTGCCGTCTCCGGACGCGAGCGTACGCCATTGAACCGCGCCAGCCGTGCGCGGCGCTCCAGTCTCGGGCACAAGCATCTTGGAAATCATGATGGCCGCAGGCGCGCTCATGAGCGACGCCGTGAGGATGTGCCCGGCCGACGCGCCGAACGCATTCACATAGATCACCATCACCGTGCCCGCTATGGTGGCCATGAACCCGGCCATGACCGTGAACAGCTCGCTCTCGGTCATGTCCCTGATGTATTGCTTCAGCCCGGTCACGCCCTCGATGCCCATGACCACGAACAGGGCCGACGCCAGGCTCTCGGCCCCGGACACGCGCAGGCTCCACTGCATGAGCCGCGCGAACAGGAACACGAACAGCGGTATCACGCGCAGATAGTACAGGATGGACATGACGGCGGACACGAAAATGATGACCGACGCGATATCCAGCATGAGATAGGATTTGGCGGCGAGATCGCCGAAAAGAAACGCGGCGCCGTAGTCCGCGAAATATTCGATTTTCTGAATGAAGACCGCCACGGCGCGGAACAGCGCGGGCTTGCCCGGGGTGAGCAGCAGAACCGCGCCCAGCAGCGCCTGCAGACCCAGGCCCCACGCCACCAGCGGCCACGATATCCGCGCCCGGTCCCGCGACGCAAGCGCGCAGAACCCCACGATGGCGGCAATGCCCGCCAGACTCATCACCCGTTCCAGCATGACCCGAACGCTCCCTTCGCACCCAATCCCCGTCAATTATACAGGAACCCGAAGCAAGCGGACCAACCCGCCCTGCGCACGGAAAAATTTCCGGTCAAGGTCCCTGTTCGATTCTGGAACATATTTTAGAGTACATTTATGAAATGCCGCGGGCAAACGACGCTCGGAGGGGAAGCCATGCGTGGGAAAAGAGTCTGGAACGGCGCGGCGCTGCTTGCGTGGCTTCTGCTTTTCGCCGCACCCGCCGCGGCGCGTACGGGCGTGGTCAACACCAACGATTTGAACCTGCGCAATTCCCCGCAAATCGTCCATGGCAACATCATCGGCAAGCTCAACTCCGGCGACCGCGTTTCCATCCTCTCACAGGACAGCCGCTGGCTCAATGTGCGCACCGACGCCGGTCTCACCGGCTGGGTGGACATGGATTATGTGGACGAAGCCACCCGGGGCGTGGTGAACACCGATGATCTCAACCTGCGCTCCGGCCCGGCAATCCGCGCGGACAATGTTGTCGGAAAGCTCAACGCCGGGGACGAAGTGATCATCACCGGCCGCCAGAGCCGCTGGCTGAATGTACGCACCAAATCGGGCCAATCCGGCTGGGTGGACATGGATTTCGTGGACGAGGACGGCGCGCCCGCGCCCCCGGTCAGGACCACGGCGCCGCCCCCGCAGGAGACCGGCCGCCAGACGGCGC
>JAGUYV010000282.1 GCA_020061125.1 bacterium
GGCCTCGAACCGCGCATTCCCTTACTATTACTACACGCACCGGCTGCTGGGCGGACTGCACCGCAACGCCGGGCGCGTGGAGCAGGCGCTGCGCGCCATGGAGCTTGAGGAGACATACACATTCGGCGACCCCGCCGCGCCGCGCGCGCGGCGCATCGAATACCTCATGCAGCTCGGCCGCGCAAAACAGGCCGTTGCCCTTCAGAAAGAGCTCGCCGCGGCCCGGCCGCGGGACCCGCAGGCCCTGATCGCCCTGGCGCGGCTGTATGCGCGCGCCGGTGATTTCGACGCCGCGCTCAAAACCGCGGAACAGTCCAGGCCCCTGTTTGAAAAAGGCAGCGCCGAGCCGGACTTCGAAGCCGCGGACATTTTCATGGCGCAGGGCGAATACTTCGACGCCATCCGCCGCCTGGAGCCGATCATAGGCGCCGCGGAAAAAGAGCTGGCCCCGTTCGTGGAGCAGAACACCGGTCGGCTCGCTTTCGACGGCATGCCCGCGCCGCGCGCACGCAAGCTCGAACACACAGCCGCGCGCCTGGCGCGCGCCTTGTTCGTTACGGGCCGCTGCTATATGCAAATCCAGGACCCGGAAACCGCGCTCCCGTACTTCCAAAGCGCGCACCGGCTCGTGCCTTCAAATCCGGATTTCGTGTACTGGGGCGGGTTTGCCTGCGAAACGCTTGGCAACAGTGCGTGCGCAGCCTCGGCATACAACGCCATCCTGCAGCGGTTCCCGGACCACGCCGCGGCGCGCGCGGCGCTCCAGCGCCTACGCTAAAATTACTCTCTAAAGAGAAACAATGCCGGTGCTGCCTGCAGCCCTAATCCACATCCGTATCGTCAATCATTTCCATGAGCAGATCCATAGGCTCTTCTTCGGGAGAACCGGACTTGGCCTTGGGCTTGGCCTCGGGTTTCTTTTCCGGCTTCTTGGGTTCGGGCTTGGGTTTTGCCGCGGGTTTTTCACTTTCGCCGCCGAACAGGGCGTCGAGCGCGGCGTCCACATCTTCTTCCTTCTGTGCGGGCTTGGCCTTGGGCGCGGGCTTTTCGCTCTCTTCGCCGAACAGGGCGTCGAAATCCGACTCATCGAAATCAGACCCTGAATCTTCGGATTCGGACTCCTCGTCCAGACTGTCCAGATCCAGGTCCTCGTCTTCCTCGTCGTCGAAATTCAGTTCGAAATCGTCGCCGCTGTCATCCGCGGCTTCCATGGACATGGTGATGGTGCCGGACCCTCCCGGCCCCGCGGAGCAGTCCACGGTGCCGGAGAGCGCGCCCGGGGGTCCCGATGCCGAGGGCGCAAGGTCGAACTTGCAGCCCGGCTCGCGGCCGTTGATGATCACGGCCGTTTCCTCGAACCGGATGAATCCGCGGCCCACTTCGCCCTGCACTTCGTTGGATGCGCCAAGGGAGGTCCATTCGATTTCGCCGGTGACTTTGCCGGTGTTCACATCTTCGGATGCAAGGTAGAGCTTGAACGGGAGCGTGGCCTTGCCGCCCACGGCCACATCCACGGACTCGCCGCCGCCGTCGTCTCCGAACAGGGCCGCAAGCTCGTCTTCTTCGGCGGATTCCGCGGGCGGGGCCGGGGCCGACGGCATGTCCACCTCGGCTTCGCCGTTGTAATACTGTTCCCACGGGCGGGGCCGGGGCGTGAAGGACGCCGCCTCCGCGGAATCGTCAATGTCCACGGCCGTTGCCGCGCCGTGGTCCTGTTTTTTATCTTTGCCGCAACCCGCGGGAGCGAGCGCCACTGCGAACAGCAGCGCGCAGACGATGGCGAACTTGTGCATGGCATCCCTTTCCGGGCGGCGCGGGCGCGCGGCCCAGGACTCCGTGGTTTTCCGGTTTCCCATATTTTAGCACAGGTCCGCGCGCGCGGATCAACAGGCGCGCCGGTTATTGATGCGGACGCAGGCTCATCACATAATACACGCCGTACAGGTCGCGCTGGTCGCGGTCCTTGAAAATCGAGGTGCGGAACCGGCGCACGGCGTAGCGGCGGAACCCGAGTTTCTGGTAGAAGCCGTGGGACTGGGTGTGCGCGGTGGAGGTGCCCAGATGAATGCCGGGCGAACCCATGCCGCGCAGATCGTCCAGCCATGCGCCCACGAGCCGCGCGCCCAGACCCAGGCGCCGGTACGGCGCGAACAGGTCTATGTGCAAATGCGCCGGAAACTGCTCCAGGGGCGGGGTCATGCCCTCGCCGCGCCATTGCGACAGCAGCCCGCGCGCGATGTACCGCGCGGTCACTCCGTCAATGCGGTATCTGCCGCGCGCCAGATTTTTGAATATCCGGGGAAACACCTCGCGCTTCATGGTTTCCTCGTATACGCGCGTGTCCGCGCAACCGAGCAGATACCCCGCGGGAGCACCGTCCGCCAGCCCGATATAGGCGTGCTCCGGCTCGTAGTCTGTGTAGTAAAGCGTGAGCAAGTCCGCGAACAGCTCGCGGTCCGTGAAAAACGGCGTCACATCGTCGCCGCCGTAACCGGTCACGAACACGCAGTCGCGCACCGCGGCGCGATACTTTGCGTCGTAGGGAACGATGGAAACTTCCGTCATGAAGGGATAACCTCGATGGAGCGTGTGACTCGGGGGTCCCGCTTGCGGCCCGCGAATTCCACATGCGTGGTGGCCAGGGATGTGAGCGTGTCCTCGTGCCGCCAGGAGCCCAGGGGGTGCGGCCGCCGGTACACGCGGATGGCGCTGTGGCCCGCCTCGGTGTTGTGGCACCACGCCGGATCCCCGTCCGGGTCCGCATATTCCGCACACACCATGTCCTGGAACCGCGCCGAAATTTCGCCCTTGAACAGCGTGTTGCCGGACTGGGCGCGAATCTGCCACAGACCCGTCTCGAACTTGCCTCCGGTGCGGGCGAGGTGGTGCAGTTCCGTGAACCGGTAATCCTTGCCGCGGTACCGCAGAAACAGAAAGTTGAACGGAGGCAGGGGCACGCCCAGGCGCTTGATCTGCACGCTCAAGCCCTCAAGCGTTGCGGTCCTGTCCTCGGCGAATGCGTTGCAATGGACCCAGGCCCAGCGCTCGGCGTGCTTTTCCCCCCACAAATGGGTCTGGTTTCCGGGATCGTTTTTAAGCTCGAAGGTCTGACCGTCTATGGTCACTCGGCCGTTCAGATACACATCCAGATGCGGGCACAGCGCCAGGGTGTCCGCCAGATGAACCCGGTACAGCATACGAGGCAGATGCAGATGCACGGTTTCCGAGGGGATGAAGCGGAAATCCCACTCCACGGTGCGGCCCAGGCCCTGGATGCGGCCCGCGGCGCGCCCGTCGCTCAACCCGTTGTGCCCGATCAGCAACTGAAAATCGCTGTGCTCCGCGTGCAGCGCGCTGATGGGGTATTTTGCGGTCAGTCCGAAATTCTTTTCCGGCTCACGGTAATTGAAATACGAAAACCAGATCTGCGCCCAGGGTTCGGGGCCGCCCTGCACGGGCGCGGTCATGGTGTACCTGATCCAGAATCCAGACTTGGACTTGAGGTGGTTGAAGGTCAGGTAATAGACCTCGTAATGGCCCCTGCGGCCTTTGGTCCACTTTAACCGGTTCGCCTGTTCCGGGGTGCGCGGCACGCTCATGGCCCCTGCCCTCCCGCTTTCTAGTGCTTTTCATTATAGCATCGCCTCAACCGCACGGGTTTTTGTATCATAATGAATAAGGAGCCGCGGGAGGACACCTTTGGAACAGGACTACACGCACATGGAGCCGGGCGAGCGCATCGAAAGCGTGGCCGGGCACTATACCATGGAATCGGAATTCACCGTGGAGCACGGCGGCCGTCGGGTTCTGGTCGTGCTCGGGCACACCATCATAGACGGCGCGTGCTGTGGCGCGGGCGGGTGCCGGTACGCATTCGTGCCCGGATTCGTGATCGCGCCGCGCGGCGGCGGGCGCACGACCCGCGTGGAGCCGATTGACGACACCGATGACCAGCGGGACATCGAGCAAATCATTCACAGCCGCGAAATCGTGCAGCAGGTCATCTTCGGCTGACGCGCCCGCGCGGGCCGCCGCACGGACGCAAGCTCACTTCACAAGGAGAATTTCCCAATGAATCTCAAAGGCAGGCTCACCGTATACGCCGTAATCTTCGCCCTGGCCGCGGCCCTGGCTTACGCGTTTATGCTCCGCCCGAAAATTCTGCTCAAAAACGCTTTCGGGGAAATGACCGCCGCATTTGAGGACGAGGATGTGAACCGGCTCATGGAATATTTTTCCGAGGATTTCCGCGATGAGTCCGGCACTGTGCGCGCGGATGTGGAGGATTTTCTGGTGTTCTTTTTCGAGAGCCGTGAGAACATCCGGTGCGAGGTGGAAAAGACCCAGTTTCTGGTGCGCGGCAAAACCGCGATGGTTCTGGTGTGGGGCGAGATCCGATTCGAGACGCGCATGGGCGAGGACATCGGGGAAAAAAGCGTGAGCCTGCGGGACTCGCCCCTGACTCTGACTTTTTCGCGCGAGCCTGCAGGCTGGCGCGTGGTCCAGGTGGACAACGGCGAAACCATGCTCGAATAGGCGCGCGCCGCCGCGTCACTCCCGGCCCCCCCCAAACAAAAGCAATGATTACCTCGGGGGGCACGGAGGCGCATAGATGGCGCGGAGGCAAAGCGCTTTTGTTTCTGTAGCATTCAAAGCATGCACGGCGGCAGCGCCGGACGCCCCTGCGTGGAAAAGGCATTCGGTACCCGGGACGGCGCGCTTATCCGTGTTGTGAAATAGCAGAGTATCGGGGCTATCGCTTGAACTTGAACTGGCAGATTACGAATCTAACAGGATTCTGACAGCATCGAGAACTTCTTCGATCAAAAATGGTTTTTGGATAAATTTTTGTCTTGATTGATTAAACATGGATTCCGATTCTTCGCTTATGTTCTGCCCTGAAGCGAAGAGAACCTTGACATCCCTGTCAATTTCTTGCATCCTCCCAAAAACCTCTGCTCCGTCCATGTCAGGCATCATCATGTCCTGAATGACAAGTGCAATATGATTATGCTTTTCGGCAAAGATCCGGACTGCTTCACTCCCATTGTCAACACAAATAGTCTCATAACCAGCCTTGTCTAATATTTTCCCCGCCATTTTCAGCATGCTCTTTTCATCATCCACAATCATGATGCAGCCTTTGCCCGCGGAATATTCTGAAAGATGCGAGTCATTGGTGTCATGGACGGGATCTTCCGTCAGGGGCATCAATATTTTTACGGCTGTCCCTTGTCCAAGGGCGCTTTGAATGTGCATGTGACCATTGTGGCCCTGAATGATGCCATAGGTTACTGACAGCCCCAGTCCTGTTCCCTTGCCGACACCTTTTGTGGTAAAAAAGGGTTCGATTGCCTAATCAATGTAATCCTGTGGCATGCCGGTTCCGGTGTCTGATATTTCTATTGCACAGCAACGAATATCCATAGGGTTGCCGCAAATTGAGCATTTGCCATTTTCGGACGCCTCATTGCGGCATTCAATAATCAAATTGCCGCCCGTTGGCATGGCGTCCACTGCGTTAATGCAAATATTCAAGAGGGCCTGTGTTATCTGGGAGACATCGCATTTTATTTTGCATTCATCATTGATCTGCGAGGTAATAACGATATTTTGCGGCACGGTTCTTTTCAGCATTCCCTGAATGGTGGAAATAATTTCTCGAACGAAAACGGCTTCTGCTTTTTTGACAGTGTCTTTTCTGGCAAACAAAAGGAGCTTGGAGGTGAGGTCTCTTGACCTTTGAGCGGCGGCAATAATTTCGCTGACTTCCTCTGATTCAGATACTTCGGATAAAGAGCTGGTTTTCAGGAGCTGCGCATTTCCCATGATGATTCCAAGCATGTTGTTGAAATCGTGCGCTATTCCGCCAGCGAGCTGACCAATGGCTTGGATTTTTTGTGCGTGAAGCAATTGCTTTTGCAGCTGTTCTTTCTCGCGTTCAGCGTTTATCCGGTCTGTGATATCTGTAAATATTGTAGCGAAGCGAGAACGCCCCATATTGGTTGCCGAAATGTGGAAATGCTTATCCAAAGGCATAAAATAAGTATCAAATTCCATTTGCTGATTCGTTAATACGACTGAACTATATTCAGAAAGATAGGGTGGCGCCTCTGTCGAATATATCTCTGTCGCCAGCTTGCCCACAACCGATTCTTTCTTAATTCCAACAATGGCTTCATACTGGGGATTGACATCCAATAATTCATAATTGATCGGGACACCAGACCCATTGAAAACCAATTTGTGGATTGCTACCCCTTCTTTCATACTGCCAAACAGTGAACGAAACCTCTCCTCGCTTTCTTGAAGCGATTGTTCGGTTTTCTTCCTCTCCGTAATGTCCCGCACAATTCCTTGTACAATTTCCTTGTCTTTCACAATGACGCGTGCGCTGACCTCAACCTCCACAATGCGTTGATCCGATTTCTTGAATTGTGTTTCAAATTTTACTTCACCCGCCTCACGGCATAGGTCGATCTGCGTTTGTACTTGCGGCAACACTTGTTCCGGATGAAGTTCCTGCAACCGCAACGATAGTAATTCTTCATGAGAATACCCCATCATTGCGCAGGCTTTGTCGTTGGCGTCAAATATTCGCCCTCTCAAATCATGAATGAATACCGCATCATTGGATTGCTCGAATAATCTGCGGTAGCGCCCCTCGCTTTCCCGCAATGCCTGTTCCGCAATTTTCCGTTCCGTGATATCTCTGACAACTCCGATGATGCCGATGATCTCTCCTTCATTGTTTCTTAATGCGCCGCTCGTGTCCGAGGCCCACCCGGAACGCCCGGATTCAGGGAGGTTATAGGAAAATTCAGCGGATTCCGTTTGCTCGCCTTTCAATGCTTTTTGCAGCCTGTCAATCACGCCTGCATCCTTGAGAAACGGGAATACCTCAAGCGGGGTTTTCCCCAAAACCTTGTCCGCACAAACACCGCTTATCTTCTCCATCTGGGGATTCCAGACTTGATATTTCAAGTCCGTGTCATAAATGATGATCCCGTCTTGCGCGCTGTTGACAACTTGCGCGTTGAATTCAGATAAATCGGCAAATTTCTTCTGATACTCAAGCTCACGCAACCGTTTGAGGCCAATGCCGGAAATGACTTCAATCATTCCCTTGATAAAATACAAGTAATTCTCAAGCTGCTTTTTTGTCCATATAGGAACTCGCTTAACCGCTTTCAGGTACTCTGTTTCATCGAAACCATACTTTTTTGCCTGTATCCTGAATCGCTCAATGTCCGGCTTTTCAAGAAAAAACTGCCCCGTGAAGAAATTACCGTAATGCACCCCATCAATGATGATCGGTGTGGCGTTGTCAATCAGTCCATGCGGGCATTCATAGCTTACAGCGGGGTTGGCTTCATGGATGTGCTCAAGAATGTACTGGTCGCTTTTTATACATTCTTTTTCGCATTCTTTGTGCCGCCTGTGGAATTTGGTGCAGATATCCTGCCATGCAGTCGCCGTGAGGACCGTTCCTTGGTTGTCAATAATGGCGGAGGGGAAAGAATAAATCTCGTTCAATCTGTCCTGGAGCATCTGAAACTGCTCCATGTCAATCAGGTCCGTAAGTTGATATTTCATCAGAATTTCCCCATGCCATTTTGCATTGCATCTGTTGTGATATATATTAACAACAATTCCTTAAATCTGCATCGGACAACAATTCCCTCATGTCAAGTTGATTGTTGATAATACAGCTTTGGTTGCATGACAATGCCACAATTTATCAACATCATGCCGTTTGAAAGCACCATTCCACACACCGCAAACAGGTACAATATCTCTCCGACGCTGTGGGTTCTGACATCACGACTTTATACCAGAAATAAACCAGGGGAAAAGCCTGCTTGAAAAAGCCTTCATTTATGCAGATATTTCTGTTCGAAAAATCGGAGTGGTGGGATTTGAACCCACGGCCTCTGCGTCCCGAACGCAGCACTCTAACCGGGCTGAGCTACACTCCGCAAACCGGCCGCTATTGCATGCGGCCCTATGATTTATAGCTTGTTTCGTTCGTTTCGTCCAGTGTTTCGGCGCGCGCTTCCGGCGGCGGTTTCCCGGACTCCGGTTTTGGATTGCAGTTGAATCGTTGTCCGCCTTCTTGCGCGTCTTGTTCAGTCTTTGGCTTCGGCGGCCTTGTCCACACGCAGGATGCTGACATTTTCAAGAATCACCGGTTCCAAGGGCCTGTCGCCGGGCGCGGTTTTGACGC
This sequence comes from bacterium, assembly GCA_020061125.1. Classification (GTDB taxonomy): domain Bacteria; phylum UBP15; class UBA6099; order UBA6099; family DSWB01; genus DSWB01. Next base: position 8,228 of record JAGUYV010000282.1, read on the forward strand.
TGCCGATCATGTCCACGATGCTCTGTCCCTCGACCACCTGGCCGAAGATGGGGTGTTTGCCGTTGAGCCAGGGTGTGGGCACATGGGTGATGAAGAACTGGCTGCCGTTGGTGCCGGGGCCGGCGTTGGCGTAGGCGAGTACGCCGGGTTTGTCGAATTTCAGGTCCGGGTGGTCTTCGTTCTGAAATTGGTATCCGGGTCCGCCGACGCCCTGCCCGAGGGGGCAGCCGCCCTGGATCATGAAATCCGGGATGACGCGGTGGAAGATGAGTCCGTCATAGAACGGGCGCTTGACTTTCTCGCGGGTTTTGGGATCGGTCCATTCTTTTGTGCCTTCAGCCAGTTCGATGAAGTTGGCCGTGGCCATGGGGGTCTTGTCGGGGTAGAGCACGGCGATGATGCGGCCCATGCTGGTGTCGAGCACGGCGTACACTCCGTCCTTGAGGCGCGCCTTGACTTTGTCGAGGGGTTCGAATTCCATGCTTGTGTCTCCTGTCGCGGGTGAGATGTCCGGATTTGTTTTGGCCGGCGCCGCCGGGGTTTTGGCGATTGCTTGTTCTTGATCGGGAGCCTTCGCGGCCGGGCCGGCGTCGTTGTGCTTGCCTGATGCGGAACATGCGCTTATGAGCATCATGGCGCAGATGAAAACCAGCGCCAGCCGGGCCGTTGCTTTGTGGTTCATTGCGGGTCCTCCTGCCGGGTGTGTTGTGCGCCGCGCCTGCGGCATGCCTTTACAATTATAGCCCCGGCGCGCGTATAATGAAAAGGTATTTGAAGCCGCGCGCGCGGAATGAGCCGCGCCGCGGGGGGAGTCCGCGCATGGCCAAAAAGCAATCAGGGTCCGCGCCGCGCACGCTGGGCGAGGACGGGATCATTGATCTGGTGCGCCGCCATCTGGATGCGGATGCGGGGCGCGTGCTCTCTGGCGCTGGCGCGGACGACTGCGCGATCATCGCCGGGCCGCCAGGCTCGGACACGGTTCTGCTTCTGACAACGGATGCGTTTGTGCAGGATGTGCATTTCCGGCTGGACTGGTCCTCGCCCTATCAGGTGGGATGGAAGGCGCTGGCGGCCGCGGCGAGCGA
>JAGUYV010000277.1 GCA_020061125.1 bacterium
GGCAAACGCCGCCGCAATCCGCGCCGCCCTCGACGGACAGCGCACGCGCGAATCCGGGGCCAGGACAGTCCTATCACGCGGATGTGGCCCGCCTGTACAACTCCGGCGATTTCTCGGGCGCTGCGGATCTCACGCGCAGGCAGCTCGAACAGTTCCCCGACGATCCCATGCTGCTATTCAACATGGCCGCGCTCCTCGAAGCGGACGGCCGCATGGACGACGCTCTCGAATACTATGAGAGCGCCGCGGAGGCGGATCCGGAAAACGCCGATGTGCTGGTGGCCTGGGGCGCGGCCCTGGAACAGGCGGGAGACGCCGAGGCGGGCATAGACAAATACATCGAGGCCATCGAGAGCAATCCCATGAACGGCCCCGCGCACATGAATCTGGGGAACGCGTACATTGACCTCGGGGAATACGATCTCGCGGCAGAGGCCTTCGAAAAGGCGCTCGGACTTGACGACGATTACATGATTTTTTATTACGGTCTGCTCACGGCCTTCGTGGGCCTTGACGACATGGACCGCGCTGCGCGGCTCATGCAGGACATCTTCGGCGCGCAGCCCATTGATATCACCACGCTGCCCGAAACCAACTTCGTGGACTACTCGCTTGTGAGCCTGGTGAACGCCGATCCCACGGGCAATTACAATTTCGCGCGCATGCTCGCCGACTATGGATACACCAGCGACGCCGCAACTTTCTATCACCTGTTCGTGCAGAAATTCGCGGGCCGTTTCCCCGAAGCCGAAGCCAATGCCCGCGCCTTTCTTGCAAAGCACCCCGCGCCCACCGAACAGTGAGCGCAGCCATTTCCATTTCATGAATTTGCGCCATGCCCGTTCAGCTGTTTGCGTCACCGGCCGCGCGCCCGCATCGAAAATGCCGCGCTTCCCGGATATACTTGTGATTATTTGACGGAGGCATGCAATGGCGCGCGAGGCGGAAACGGCGGAGAATTCGTTCTACGGTCTGATTGGCAACGGAGAGACCGTGGCGCTGGTGAATCCGCGCGGGTCCGTGGACTGGCTGTGCGCGCCGCGCGCGGATGCGCCGTTCGTGTTCGGGCGGCTCATTGACGCGCCCAGCGGTTTCTGCGATGTGACTCCGTACGGCTATTCGCGCCGCTGGCGGCAGAGCTACGAGCAGGGAACCGCTATCCTGGAATCCGCGGCTCTGGACCGCGCCGGAAGCCCCGCGCTGACCGTCACGGACTGGATGCCGCGGGGCAAGCGCGAACTGCGCCGCGCGCTCACCCCCGCCGCCGCGGGCCTCGAATGTTCCGTGCGCATCCTTCCTTCTTTCGACTACCGCCGTTCGGCGCACACCTGGGAGCGCGACGCTTTTTCCATCAATGGAACCGCTTTCGTCCGTTTTCAGGCGCACACGCCGCAGAACAGCCTGTGCGCGATCGTGCCCGAAGATGCACTCCGGAACACAGATGAATTCCCCGGCCCGCGCGCGTGCGGCCCGGGCCTGCGCCTGCGCCTCAAGCTGAACCGTCCCGCGGAAATCATTCTCGTATATTCGGACGCGTGCGCGCCGCACCTGCCGGACACGGATACGGCTGCGGCCCTGGACGCGGAGCGCGCATACTGGGCCTCGTGGCTGGGCCGCGCGCAATGGTCCGGCCCTATGGCCCGGACCATGGAGCGCTCGCTCATCACCATGAAGCTGCTCACATACGAACCCACGGGCGCAAACCTGGCCGCGGCCACGACATCCATTCCCCAGCACCCCGGCAGCGGGTCGAACTGGGACTATCGCCTGTGCTGGCTGCGCGACGGCGCGTATACTGCCTCTGCCTGGGCGCATGCAGGTTTTGCGGACGAAGCGCGCGCCACCCTGGATTTCCTGTTCTCCCATGCAGCCCCGGAGGGCAAACCCTGGCAGCCCGTGTACCGCATTGACGGCGGCGCGGACTGCTCCGAGTCCGTGCTTGCCCACCTGGCCGGATTTCACGGCGACGGGCCGGTGCGCACCGGCAATCTCGCGTTTTCGCAGAAACAGCACGACCTCGAGGGCGAAGCCCTGTCCGCGCTCTGGGACTATTTCGAACATACCGGGGACCGGGATTTCCTGCAGCATCACTGGTGTGGCGTGGAGCGCGCCGCGGACTACGCGGCCGCGCACTGGCGAGAACCCGACAACGGAATCTGGGAACTGCGCGGCGTGCTTGGCCACTTCACGCACTCCAAGGTCATGTGCTGGTGCGCCCTGGATCGCGCCGCGCGCATGGCGCGGGAACTGGGCCGCGAAGACCGCGCCCATAACTGGGACGCCGCGTCGCAGGCCGTGCGCGCGGATGCGCTCAAACACGGTTGGAACCGGCGCATGAAGTCTTTCACCATGGCCTACGGCGTGCCCCTTTGCGACAGCGCCCTGCTGGCCGCGCCCCTGTGCGGATTCGTGGACCCGGCCGGCGAGCACGCCGCGCAGTTCATCGTCCGCGTGGAGCGCGAGCTGACTTATGAAGATCTTGTCGCCCGAAACCTGTTCGAGACCGCACCTTTTCTTCTGGTCACATGCTGGCTGGCGCAGGCGCATCTTGCCGCAGGCCGCGCGGACC
>JAGUYV010000202.1 GCA_020061125.1 bacterium
TCCACAAATTTCCATACGGAACTGTCAAACGGCGAAAATATGAATCTCGGCATGTACAGGGTCTTTTTCTCTTTGTCAAAATAATAATCCCCGTGAACGCGGCACCATTGTCCGGGTCCGCCTTTGCACAGCACCTGGATCGTGTTGCGTTCCCGCAGCATTTCCGCATGCACGGGAAAAGCGAACCACTGCCGGAAATCCGTGTATTCGAGACCCCGCACGCGCCGGTAATGCTCATAGGTTCCGCTCAAGAACCCGAAAAAGCCTGGCCGTTCGCGCACGGGTTCCCCGGCCCGTTTCAGGATTGTGCCGTTGAGCCTGATTTCAAGGGGCGAGAGATCCGGGGGGCGCGTTTGCGCATCCAGGAACAGCGTCACGCTGCGGATGTCGCCGATCGGCAAATCTCGCGGCTCGATTACCTGCTCGATTCCCCGGTGATCTTTGCTGAATGTATGCGCCCATGATAGGTTGTCTCTATTGGCCAGAACCATGGCCGCAAGCGACGCGAACACCGCGGCCGTGAACAGCACGGAGGCGGCGCGCCATGCGGGGCGTGCATTGGCGCGGTTCGCGGCGCGCGAACACCCCTCCAGAAACACGATGCCAAAGCCTGCCAGCGCGAGCAGTCCCAGGGCTTTGAACGCAGCTTCCGGCGCCTCCAGCGCAAACAGGTTGAGTTTCAATGAATACATAGCGAACAGAGCACAGGATGCGGCGAGAACGATCTTGAGGCGCGCATTCTCGATGGAACGCGCTGCAAAGCCCGGCCCCGCGGCCGCGCCCCAGGCAGCGAACACAATCCATACAGGCATGAAGGGCAGGTTGTAACGGGCCAGTGCGATGGTCAGTCCATGTGTGAGGCAAGCGTGCAGGATGAGCACGGCGGGCAGGGCCGCGGCCGGGAAGGCGGCGACGGCTGCGATCATGCCCGCAAGCCCAAGCAGCATCACGGCCAGATGCGCCGCGCGCCAGATCCGCGCGGGCAGAATAAAATCAACGGAAAATTCATTTTGCGGGCGGGACCACATGCGCGCGTTCTTGTTGAAGAATAGAAGCGCGAAATCCGCGGGCCGTTTCCCGATTTCCTTGAAGGCCGCGCGCTTATATTCGTCCTCCGTGGGAAGAGCGGATGCAGTTTCCGCGTCCCAGCCCGGAATTTCCGCGAACCAGAAGTCGTCCTGCCAGCCCGCGGTTTCCTGTCTCTGGCCGATGAAGAGGGCAAGCCCTCCCTGACCCGGCGCAAGCCATTGTCCGAACACGGCCTTGAGCGTGAACATCCAGGGCAGCGCGAAAATCGTGAAAGCCAGGACGGCGGGAAGCAATGCGCGCGCTGCGGATTTCACGGATTGGCCTCTGGCGAGCAGGATAATCGCATAGGCCGGGAACACGAACAAGGGCAGCAACTGGAATGCGTGTCGGCATGCGAACAGAAGGAACAGGAGCAAGCCCGCGCAGGCGGCGTGGCGCGCGCGCCCGTTGTCAATCATGGCGTGCGATGCGGCCAGAAGCGCCACGATCAGAAACGCCGACAGGGTTTCGGACATCACGAAATGCGGCGAAACCGCCAGAGGCGGATACAGGGCATAGAGCCACATGGCGAACACACCGGTTTTCGCGTTGAACATCCTGGCCGCAAGGAAAAACACCAGCAGGCAGGTGAACGAATCCAGAAGAGCCTGGGCAATGGAAATGAAGATGATTTTGTGAGTGAAAAACCTGATGGCGGCCAGAAAGGCGGGATAGGCGATGAGGCGCGCGTTGATGTGGCTGATGTGCGAGAACCCGCGATCTTCCGCGATCTGCTTGAGGGATTTGCGATCCTTTCCCGAATCGCTCAAATCCGAAAGCATGCCCAGGGCGAGGCCCGGGGATCTCATGAGCCGCGCCATGTCGTCGGCCACGCCCATGTACGCCACGGAGTCGAAGTAAATCGCGGGCGTATTTGTGGTGAAGGTGAAGCCCAGTCGCAGAGCCGCTGCCGTGATCAGCGCGGCAAGGATCCAGAGGCGCATGTTTCCGCCGGGCAGGGCGCGGGTTCGTTCCGGGGCTTGTCCGGCATAAGTCTCTTCGATCATCAGATCTTGTGCCTCTCCAGAGCGGGGCGCGTCAAATTTTTCGGGCGTACACCGTGACGGTGTCGAAGAAGTTCACGGGAATCACGATCCGGTTCAGAATGTTTTTGAGAAATCCGGGCCGTTTGTGCCTGTCCGGGTTTCGTCCGAACGCTTTGTACACGCGCTCCACGAGATAATCCAGAGAGAAGAACAGGAATTCCGAATGCGCGAAAAGGATCTCGAATCCGGATTCGCGGAGCATTTCTTGCAGCGTGCGTTTCGAGAAGAAGTGCAGGTGTTCGGGGATGATGAACAGGTGCCAGTAGCGTCCGCACACGCGGGCGAAAAGGCTGTCTGCGTTGCAGGTGTAGATGCCGCACACGCCTCCCGGTTTCAAAATGTCGTGGATTCCCTTGAGGCTCCGTAGCGGGTCGTTGAAATGCTCGATCATGTTCCACAAAGTCACGGCGTCGAACGACTCCGGTTCGAAAAGCGCGGGATCGAACAAGCCGCGGGTGACGCTGTTGCCTCTTTGCGCCGCAGCGTCGCACGCGAACCCGGAAATGTCTATTCCACGGGCGGTCCAGTTGCTTGAAAGAGACTCCATAAAAAAGCCTGGGCCGCAGCCGATGTCCAGCAGCGCGCCGCCGCTTTGGAATTTTTCGATGATTCTGATTCTTCGCCTGAAGTTGATTTTGAGATGCCGTTCCCCGGCGAAATAGTCCCCGTAGCCGCCGTCGCAGTCCTTGTTCACGAAATAATCTTCGGAGTACAGGGCTTCGAGTTCCGCCGCCTGGGGTTGCAGGTCCAGGTATTTGTGCCCGCACTCGCCGCAGCGCACGATGAGGCCGCCCTTTTTTTCCATGAAAGGCAACGGGGATTCATTTCCGCACAGGACGCAATGTTTCACACGCGTTGTCTCCGGAAATGTGGCGTCGCGGGCATTATAGCCCTGGTGAAATGAAGTGTAAAGCGCGGGAAGGCGCGGTGTCAGTCATAGCCGTGGCGGGTGCGGAAATAATTGATGAGCGCATGGGGATCCAGGCCGAACATGAGGTTGGCTTCCACACGCTCGCCGCACCAGCATTGCGAGCATTCGGTGCAGGATTTCCGTTTCTGTTCGAACGGCGCCATGAGGCCCGTTTGCAGAATGTTGCCGCATGGGGCTTCGGTGCCCTGGCTGCTGCCGCATGCGAAGAGATTTCCGGCCGGATCAATCTGGCAGAAGAACCGGCCCGCGCCGCAGGTGATGGGCGCGTCGTCGGGCCATCGCATGAGATGGCGCAGCCCCTTGACCGAGTTGAGGATGGCGCGCGGGAATTTTTCCTTGAGCTCGATCACATGGTTGATGAGAGCACGGAAGACCTGCGGGTCCGGGGCGTCCGGGTTGGGGTCGGAAGTGCCGAGCTGCACGGCCAGCAGGGGCTGGAAGCTCACGGGCGCTCCGTATTCCGCGGCGGTTTTGACGACATCCTCGATGTCATTCTCGCCGGTGTGGCGGCTTATGACGCTGGTGATTTTGGCGGGGATCCCGTATTCGCGCAAAGCGGCCAGCGCCGCCAGAACCGACTCGAACGACCCTGGCCCGCGGGCCGCGTCGTGTGTTTCGGAACCGCCGTCCAGGCTCAAGCTGATTCCGGCCGCGCCCGCGAGCGCATCGAGTTTTTCCGGCACCAGCAGCCCGTTGCTGCTCACGGACACGCGAACGCCCGCGTGATTGAGCCGCTCGATGATGTCCCCGAGCGCGGGGTGCAGCAGGGGTTCGCCGCCCGTGAGGTTGATGCGCCAGACTTTGTTCGCGGCCGCTTCCTCAATCACGCGGTCTATGACCGGGGCCTCGGCATGGCCCAGGCCGCCGCGCCCGCGCCCGCATTTCAGGCAGTGCATGTTGCATTTGTCCGTAATGAACCAACTCACGAACAATGGGCGGAACCTGCCCATGAATCTGGATTCGAGAAAGTCTTTTTTCATTGATTCCACGATTGCTTTTTCGTATTTGCGCAACCGCTTGCGCGCATACTATAAACAATGCGATTCGGGAAAATGGTTCCCCGGAAATGATTTTATGGCCGGGTCAGGGAGTTTTTATGCGGAATCCTCCGGCCGCGGAAGGCACGAATGCGTAACGCCCGTCCAGGGAAAAAGTCACATCGCGCGCGCGTGGACCGACGCGATGTTCGCTGATCACGCGCATGGTTGCAGTGTCCACGAAGAACACGCGGCCGTGAATATTGTCCACGGACGCAACGAGCCTTCCGTCCGGGGCAACGGCCGTGAAACGCACCCCTGGGCACAGGGCAGCGCACCGCATCTCGCGCAGATCGGGCAGGCGGCGTTCGCACAGGCGGCCGTCCAGAAACCCGTTCACATAAACCAGGGGCTTGCCGGGGTGCGCGGATACGGCGCCCTGGTCCGTGCCGTCGTCGTTGCGCGCCGAGGCGCCGCGAGTGACGGTTTCCGCGTCCCCGGCGATATTGAAAACTTTGAGGTAATTCTTGGCGACGAAAACCAGGCTGCGGCCGTTCAGCGCCAAATATTTCCCGGCGTTGCGTGTTGTGGACAGGCGTTCGCCTGCGCTCGTGTCGAGAATGTGCAGCGAGTGATATTCATCGGTAATGAAAAGCCTGCTCATTTTTGGTGAATACGCCATGTCCAGCAGCAGGCGCTGCCCGAGGCGAATGGTTTTTTCAAGGCGAGGCTGTGAACCGGAAACATCAAGGACATTGACCAGGCCTTCGTCATACAGCGCAAAGAAAACTTTGTTTTTTTCGCAATCTTTTGCGATCCGGTTGGCCGCGGCGCTGCCTCCCATTCTTTGTGTCACGATGCGGTACGCCCGGCCCGCGCTCTGATCCCACACGATCAGGCCCGGGCGTCCCTTGCGCGTTGTGAGAAAATACATGCCGTCGCGGCAGCCCGGTGTGAGCGAGTACACCTGGGAGTTGCCGATGATTTTTTTCACGGCGTCGTCCGGCGCGTAGGAGTAAACCGGTTCCACGGCGCCGGGGATGGAATAGCGCGCCGCGCCTCCTGCGTCCGTGTAGAAGTAGAACGCGGCCAGGCGTGCGAACAGAAGCGCGGCGGCTATTGTGCAGGCCAGGTGAATCGCGTTCGCCCGGGACAGCGCGGCGCGCGTGGGCAAACCCATGAGAGCCGCGGTCAGTGTTGCTGCGCCCGCCGCGACAAGCAGAGCTGGAGAATGCGAGGCCGCAGCCAGGATCCAGCCCGTGGCCGCAGCGCCCCACACCAGGGCAGCCGCCAGCCGGGTCCGTCCCCTCCACGCGGCTAACGCAAAAGCCAATCCAAACAGGGCTGCACCCGCTGGCCAGGCCACACCGAAAAGCGGCTGCCATTGCCGCACAAGATATCTCTGCAATGTGAATGAATAGAAAATCATGTACAGCA
>JAGUYV010000502.1 GCA_020061125.1 bacterium
GAACCGCCTCCAGCGCGCCCTGGCCGAAAACGCCTCGGTCAGGTTCTCCTACCGGTCCTTCAGCAGCGGGCAGACCACGCTCCGCACCGCGGACCCCTATGCGGTGGTGTTCCGCGGAAACGCCTGGTACATGATCGGCCACTGCCATCTGCGCGGCGGCGTGCGCACCTTCCGCGTCAATCGCATGTCCGGCCTGCGCGCTTCGGGCGGCTCGTTCGCATTCCCCGCCGGCTTCTCCCTTGAGGCGCATCTCGATAAAAGCTGGTCCATCTTTCAGGGCGGCGAAGCAGAGGTGCGGGTGCGTTTCGACAATACGATCGCTCCGCTCATCGTCGAGCATCAGTGGCGGCCGGACCAGAAAATTCAGAGTCACGAGGACGGGTCCGTCACCTTTTCCACCACGGTCAAGGGAACTCTGGAAATTCGCCGGTGGATCTTGAGCTGGGGAGAACACGCGGAAGTCCTGGCGCCGGAGAGCCTGCGGAACGAAATGCGCGCCATCATCGCGGCCCTCGCGGATATATACGGACACAGGCGCGTCGCAACCGGGGAAACCCTGTATAAAGTCGCTGAAAAGGCCGGGAAATACAAGTTAAATCGGGCCCCATGATACGGCAGCCGCAGCGGACCGGCGGCTGACGAAACCGCCCCGGACTTGATGCAAATGCGATTCAAGTGTACACTTAATATGAACACTTCAATCGGAGGCGCCATCATGAAAGCGTCCATTCTCGACTTGCGCAGGCGGATGCAGGATGTGCTAAAAGCTCTGGAACGGAACGAGAAGGTCACGCTCACGCACCGGGGCGTGGCCAGGGGCGTGATTTACCCATCGGGCAGCAGGAGCGCAAAGCCTGTTTCGGACCACGCCGCTTTCGGAATGTGGAAAGACCGGGATGACATGAAGAGCGTGGACCGTGCGGTTGACAATCTCCGAAAGGGCCGCACGCATGCTCTTTGACACCGATGTGCTGATCTGGGTTTTGCGGGGCAGCCGCCAGGCGGCCGCGGCCATAGACGCCGCGCCCGCTCGCTTCGTTTCCATCGTCAATTACATGGAATTGATTCAGGGCGCGCGCGACAGAAAGGAACTGGCCGCTATCAAGAAGTTTCTCTCCGGCTATTTCGACACTCTGCCTCTCACGGAAAACACAGGGCACAGGGCCGCCATTTACATCGAAGAATACGGCATCTCATCGGGTATGCGCCTTGCCGACGCCCTCATTGCCGCAACTGCAGTGGAACACTGCATTCCGGTTTGCACGGGAAATGTAAAGCATTACAAAATCGTCAAAGAGCTGGAAATCGTTCAGTTCAAAAAAACCGGGAAATGGTAATCCCCGGCAGGAATCACCAGACACTCAAAAAAAACCGAAGCGTTTCCGGCTCCAACAACGCCCAGAAAATCACAAACGCGAACGCGCCGCCCGAGAGCGCACAGCAGAAGTTCACGAACTCGTTGTTCACCAGCCCCTTTTCTTCGAGCGCCGCTCCGAGCACGCTGTCCACGGTTGTGCCGATCAGACCCGCAGTGATTGGTATCCACACGAACCGCGCATCAACCAGCCCTGCGGCCAGCGCCGCGAGGCTCACTATGACCGCGCCCGCCGCGCCCGCAATCGTTCCGGCCAGCGTGATCGCTCCGTTGGTTCCGGCGGTGGCCTTCCTGAATGTCGTTATCATCACCGGCTGCGCCTTGGACAACTGGCCGATCTCGCTGGACATGGTGTCCGCGAGCGCCGCGGCGAACGCGCCCGTGAGCGCCATTGCGCCGATAGCATGGAATTGCGTGAGCGAGCCGTCGAGAAAATCCCACGAGCCGCCCGTGCCGATTATATACGCGAACAGCAACCCCGGCCCGCAGTTGGCCAGCGCGTTCTTGAGTCCCCGGCGGCCTTTGTGTTCCTGGGCCACGCCTCGCTGTTCCTTGATGCGGCGGCCGATTTTGGTGCACGCCGTTCCTGCGATGAAAAACGCCAGCAGAACCGCGAATCCGCGCCAGTCCGCAAAATAATACATTGCGAATCCGATGGCGATGCCGCCAAGCAATCCCCATACATCCACGGCTTTGGCCGCGTACGAGATCGCGCCGATGGCCAGGGACACGGCCAGCGCGGGAAGGATTCGGTCCGCATAAACCGCACCCCATTCCGTGAAGAACAATGAGAAGTGAAGGAACCACAACACAACTCCGGACACCAGCGGAACGGAGATGTTGTCGTTCAGCTTCATATCCAGGCTTTCAATGGTTGCGGCAGTCACGGCGGTTATCGCGGATATTACGGCAAGCCCTCCGCAGTAGAAACGCCATGCGTTGAATATCGTGAAATAATCATCCAGCCAATATAGGATCAGGGTTTGAAAAACAAACGCGCCAATTGACCCCGCAATGATAAACGCAATGAACCCGGCCCAGGATTTGCTGGGATTCCAGCCCAGTCTCGCGCGTCCGAAATGCTTGCCGATGAGGGATGCAAAACCGTCGCCAAACGCCATCACGGCCCACGCGCCCGCCACGATGTGAGCTGGGAACAAAAGAACCAGAACAAACACGCTCACGCAGTAAGAGAGCATGCCCGTGGAGTACCCGCGCGTTTTTTCCTCGTCGCGGAATGTTCCGCGGGCGATGCGCGGCATGACGAACAGGTTGAACGCGAACGCGGCCGCGGCGCATGCCAGCGCCTGCCATCGCGTGAGGAATCCCAGGAGCAGTGCGAACCCCGCCATGCCGATGTGAATGATCTGCCGTTTTGTCTCCATGGCCTCTCATGGAATTATAGCATCAGGGGCGAATGCATGGAGCGGCGCCGGGTGCGCGGGAGCGATTGCATGCGAACTGCGGTGCGGTCAGGGACTGTTGAAAAAGTGCGGGGGCGAAAAAACGATGGGGACAGGCTTCGTTTTCCTTGCGGAAAGCGACCCAGTCCCCGGTTTTTCCGCAGCCTTGCGAATGTATGAGTCACGGCCTCGATAGGCGAAGGGTTGCTTCAATAGCCCCGGTCAGTCAATAATCTGCGACCGCAGGAAGGACATGTACGCGAGCATGAAGAAAAAGACCGCGAAGATGAAAAGGGCGCCGATGTCAATGGCGGCTTTCTTGATGCGCTCGGGGATGGGCATGGGCTGCGGCTCGAAGGGTTCGAGTTCGCTGATGGTGTTCTCGATAAGGTCGGGCTGGCGGATGACATCGGTCTGGGGGATGAGGTTGCGCTTCATCTCCTCGTACGGCATGCCGAGCTGGCTTTCGAGGTACTGGGAGAACTGGGACTGGTATTCCTTGAGCACTTTCTCGCGCAGATAAATGTCGTGTTCCACGCCTGTGTCGGCTAAATCCGTGGCAGCGTAGATGTACGCGGACACCGGAGAGATGCGCGAGATCCACTTGGTGAGTCCCATCTGGCGGTTGACTTTATTATCTCGGTCTTCCCATACGCGGTTGGCCTCGCGCATGTTCTGCTGCGTGGTGATTACGAATCCGTCCCAGAAGGTTTCGGTGAAGTCCTTTTTATCTTTCTCCGTGAAGCGGGCCATGATGCCGATGAGGTCCTGGAACTGGTAGACCTCCTTGGCTTCCGGTGCCTGTGCCTGTGCCGCGGCCTGGGGCGTTGCGGCCGCGCCCGCGTCCTC
>JAGUYV010000145.1 GCA_020061125.1 bacterium
CTCGCGCGCTCGACGCCCTGAACGCGTCGTGGGAGGCGCGCGGCATGCCGCGCTTTTCCACGGGCATCGCCGTGCACACATGCAAAGTGCTGATCGGCAACCTTGGCGACGAGCGCAAAAAGGCGTTCACCATCATGGGCGAGGAGGTGGACCGCGCCATCGCCCTGGAGGCCATGACCAAGCAACTGGACGCGCGCGTGATCGCGTCGGAAACCGCGGCCCTGGCCGCGGGCCGCGGCGCACGGCTTTCGGAAATCCCCGATACGCCTCCCCATGCGGGCCGCATTTTCGCCCTGAACCTGGAGCGCGCATGAGGGCTTACTTCAAAACCGGAGACAATTACTATTCCGGGTTCCAGCGGTTCAACATCCTCGCGGACCCGCAGTTCCGCAAATGCCTGCTGGCGTTCATTCCGCTTTCGGCCATGCAGATTCCGGGCGTGATGATCCTTGCGCCGGGCCAGCGCCGGGAAATCCTGTTCATCGCCATGTTCCTTGTGTACATGCTGCCCGCGGCAATAAGTATCGCAGGGGGCATGCCCGCAGCCGGGTGGGCGTGGTACGCAGCGGCCGCGGCGTTCTACGCCGCCGGAACCATCCCCATGGCGCTCGGCGCGTCCCCGGCGTTTCTTTTATTCCTCATCCCGGCCCTGCTGTGTTTCGCCAGGGTTGACCGCATCGCCCCGCATCTGCTCGCCGCCCTGGGATACAAGGCCCCGCCGCGCCCGGCAAAAGAGATTGCCTTCACGCTCATCGCCACCGCGGGCCTGGTGCTGTATCTGTGGCTGGGGCAGGCGCTGATCCGCAAAAGCGGCGTGCGCATCCTGCCGCCGGAATGGTATGTCTGGCTCGCCGCCACCTCGGCGCTTTACTATGGTACGCTCTGGGGCCTGCTCTACGGCGTGCTCATGCGCCGCTTTCTGGACATGCGCTACAATCTGGTTCTGCCCATCGTGCTGAATGTCGCCATCGCAATCCTGTACTGGTTCCCTTCGATTCTCGGATACGAAATCAAGCTCGAGATCGCCATTGCAGGATCGATTCTTCAAGGTTTTTCCAGCCAGGTTGCGCTGGGCATGACATACTTTTTTTGCCGCTCCTCCAGGCCCCTGCTCGCGGGGTATGTGCTGCACTATCTTTTCCTGAAGACGCTGATCTTTTGAATGGAACGCGCCGCATGAAGATTAAAAGACAACCGCAAACCATGGAACCCGATGCGCCGGTGAGCAACGGCCCTGACCGCGCGGTGCGCGCCGCGGCCGCCCTGTGCGTGGCCGGCGACCCGGAAGAGGGCCTGGTCTCTCCCGGCGTTTTCACGCACGGCCTTGTGCTCAAGGCCGCGGCGGTTCTCACGGCCGCGAGCCTTGTCGGGGGCATCCTCTCCATTCTCTGGGGGGCGGGCCTCATCGGAGTCGAGGCCAAGGATTTTTTGGTCGGCGCCATCTACGCGCTCACGCTCGGGGGCGCGCTGTATCTGTCCGGAACGCTGACCCCAAAGCGCGCGGCCCTGATCACCGCATCTGTGATTGTCTTTCAGGCCTGGAACACCGTGTTCTACCATGCGCCGCAGATCGCGGCCCTTGTCATCATTCTGGGGCTGTGGCTTCCGGCGTACTGGGTGGTGGCGCGCCCCGCGGTCATGACGCCTCTGGGACTGGACGCCAAAGGCCTGGGCGTGAAGTTTGCCTGGGGGTTGATCCTGGGCCTGGCGCTGTCGTCCTACATGGCCTGGGCCATGAAAAACTACGGATTCTCGTTCAAAATCCAACCCTGGCGGCTTATCTTGAACTCCGCGCAGGTATTCCCCATGTATCTGATGGTGTTCTGTTTGTTTTTCCTGGTCTGGAACAAACTCAAGTCCTGGGGCGCAACCCCGGCGCAAATGATCGCGGGCCTGGCCGTTATGTCCGCAGCCCTGAACGCGCCGTCGTTTTTCTGCGTGACCATTTCCACGAACACCGGCGCCGCCACGGGAATCTCCGGGTTTTTCGCGGTCACGGTGATCATGGTGCTTTCAACGCAGCTCACCTTCTGGAGACTCCGGAGCGCGATTCCGGCGGCATGCCTTTTCACGGCCATGGCCGATCTGCTGATTATTACGGGCCTGTCATGAAGAAACCGGCAATTCTGGCTCTGCTGTTCGCCGCCACGGCGGTCCTGGTGTCCGTGGCGCATTATTACGACAGCGCGCACTGGGGCCTTGGCTGGGCGCGCATTATGCTCGCGCTTCCCGTGGTGTATGCGGGCGTGAACTTCCGCCGCTCGGGCGCGATCGCCGTGGCCCTGCTGGTGTGCATCACGCAGGGGCCGCTCATCATCGTCAAGTATTCGGAAACCGGGACTTTCAGCCCCGAACACATCACCGGTGTATTCGCCATCTGCGTGTTCTCCGTGACTTTCGGCCACATCCTGCGCAAGGAGCGGGAGAATTCCCGATCCCTGGAATTCATCCATGAACTGATTCGCTCCACGCGCGGAACCATGGATGAACACAGGCTGTACTCCACGCTCGCGGACGCGTGCGCGGAAACCGCCGGAACCAGGGAGGTTTCGATTTTCCTGTTCGACGGCGGCGGCCTGCTCAAGCCCTGGGACGACCCCGGCGCCGCGCCCCTGCCTCCGGCGCATGTGTTCCACACCGTGGCCGCGCGGCGCGAGTTCCTTGTCAGCGCCAATCCGCAACAGGACCCGAGACTCAAGTGGTACGGCCCGCCCGGCGCGCTCACGGCACTCACGCACCTGGCCGCGCTCCCACTCGAATACGGCGGCTGCGTGCGCGGCGTGATCTGCATTGAAAACACCACGGACGAAAATTTCGGCGCACAGTCCATCGCGCTGCTCACAGCCATCAAGCAGTCCGTGGAAACCACGCTGGGCCTCGGCGAAAAACTCCGCGAAAAAATCGGGCACGAACTGCAACGGCTCAAGATCCGCGACACCTTCTCTTCCTACCTCTCGCGCACGGTGGCCGATGAGATTCTCAAATCCCCGGACCGCGTGGACCCCGGCGGCGAGCTGCGCAGCGTCACGGTGATGTTCACCGAGGTGACCAATTTCAAGGACCTCGTGAACTCCATGCCGCCCGAGGAAATCCTGTCCCGGCTCAACGAATACTTCTCGGCAGCCATTGACACAGTCTTCGAGTTCGACGGCACCCTGGACAAGTTCATCGGCGACAATGTCATGGCGTTCTGGGGCGCGCCCCTGGAGGACCCGGACGGCGAACGCAAAGCCGTGGCCTGCGCCGTGAGGCTGCACAAAAGAATCCAGGAACTGAACGCACGATATGAGCGCGAGGGCGGCCACCCGTTCCATGTGAGCATCGGCATCAATTCGGGCCAGGCCGTGGCCGGCAACATCGGAAGCCTGCGACGCATGGAATACACCGTGATCGGCGACAGCGTGAACCTGGCCGCGCGCATCAAATCCCTGTCCGGCAAAAACAACACCCCAATTCTCGTAAGCGAGTCCACGCGCGCAGGGGCCAGCGGCAGGTTCCGGTTCTCCGAACCGCTGCAGGCCGCGGTCAAGGGCAAATCCGAGACTGTGACCATGTACCGCGTGCTTCTCGACGGCGAGGCATGACCCGCGCCAGTTCCACGGCTTATAATGGAATGAAGAAAAGACCCCGCCGCGCGGAGGACGCCGCCCATGGGCGCCGAAACCCAGAGCATCGCATTGAGCATCGCCGGAATCACGGTGCGGCTCGAGGGCGTGCGCGCGGCGCTCGCGCCGGTTCTCGAGCGCCGCTATGCGGCCTTCGAATCTGCAACAGACGCCCGGGCCGTGTGGGAGCTGGACATGGCCGCGCCTCCC
>JAGUYV010000007.1 GCA_020061125.1 bacterium
AGCCGGCGCTCGACCCCGGAGCAAACCTCGCGGACCTGCTCTGCTTGAGAAAGAAACCGGCCCGCAAAAAGCCAGCGCCCAGGAAATAGGCGAAAGCAAAGAAATGCCGGGGATTCGGGGATTCAGGGAACAGGGGATTCAAAACAATTCATCATGCGCCAGACCCTCATAAAAAACAAAGGCAAGGATTTCCACGGAGGCCACGGTGAATACCGGTGCAGCGGCCCATGGCTGCGTTCCAGCCCTGCAATGCAAGGAGCGTGAGATGCGCTGCGCCCGTATAGGCAAGCGTTGCCTTGCGACCATTGAGAGCGGCGGGGTTCGGCGACCCCGCCCTACAAGACGGCGGCGATTGGGGGATCTGTTTTGTGTTATCTGCGCCTTGTGAGGGGAATCGCACATCAGACAAGATTTTGTTTATTTGAGAGCGCATCCCGTACACAAACAGGGTTGCACACGATTGTGGCTGCAAATCATTTGCCATCAACGCAGAATGCAAGCCCCTCTTGAATGAGTCCAAAAAGCAACGGTATTTCTGTAGGGCGGGGTCGCCGAACCCCGCCACTCTCAATGGACTCATGGCAACATGCCTCTGCCCGGGCGCGGAGCCTCGTATGAATATGTCTTAAAGGGTTTTCCGAATCCCCGGTTCCCTGAATCCCTGAACCCCCGGCTTTTCAAATCACCGTTTGGCGTTTTCCGCGGGCGCGGAGGCGGCGCCCATGCCCGGCGCGGGCGGCAGGGGGATAACCAGGGATTCGAGCAGTTCGCGCGCGCTCCCGGCCAGTTCGTGATCCGGGTTTCTGGCCAGGAACCGGTTCAGAAAATTGAGGGCGTAAGAGCGGCGGCCAAGCCTGTCGCTCAACGCTCCCAGACGGAACAGGGTCTCGGCGCGGTTCGGGTTCAGCATATACGCCATGGTGTAGAACGAGAAGGCCTGTTTGCGCCGGTCTTCGTCCCACGCCCCGGCGGCTTTTTCCAGAAGAATATCTTCATTTGGCAACTCGTTGTTTTTGTCCACATACTCCTTGAGCATTTCGAGCGTGGCAATGTAATAGGCCTCCTCGCGCTGAAAGAAGGCGTCCTGGGATGCGGCCTTGAGGCACTTCTTGAGCGCGCCCTTGGTCTTGATTTTTTCGCCCAGGCGGAAATTGGCCTCGGCCTGGTTGCACAGGCAATAAGCGTTGTCCCGTTCGAGGTCGTCGGCCTTTTCATACGCGTCAAGCGCGCCTTTGGCGTCGCCCATCAGAAACCGTGTATAACCAAGGTTGCTCCAGGCGGATGCATAGTTGGAATCCGTGTCCACGGCTTTTTGAAAATCCGCCAGGGATTCAGCCTCGCGTCCCGCCTGTGACAACGCGATGCCGCGGTTGTTGAACGGGAACGCCTTGTCCGGGAACTCATCGGCCACGCGGGTGAAGGCTTCCACGGCGAGATTGAAATGCCCGAGGCGCGAGTACACATAGCCGCGCTGGAAGATGGCCTCGGTGTATTCGGGATCAAGCTCCAGGGCCAGGTCGTAGGCCTTGAGCGCGCCCATGAGGTTGCCGAAGTCCAGGTGCAGATTGCCGCGCGCGGTGCACGCGCCGGGATCCGTGGGGCCGAGTTCCATGGCGCGGTCCAAGTCTGGAATGGCCAGGCCCGGGCGCTTGAGCTGGTAGAACACGATGCCGCGGGCCTGTAGCGCCGCCGGGTCGTCCGGCGCCAGGCGCACAGCCTGGTCCAGATCGCTGATGGCGTCGTCCGTGAGGCCCAGTTGCATGTTCAGATGCCCGCGCGCCGCGTACACGCGAGACTTGAGCGCCGGGTCCTCGAAAAACAGCAAGGCTCTGGCCATGAACACCTGGGCCTCGTCCGTGTTGCCCGCGGCCACGGCTTCCTCGATCTGGCGTAAAAGCCGCGCCTCTCCCTCGGACAACGGCTTGTCCTGCGAGGCGTTTTCCTGCGCCGCGCACAGCGCGCCGGCGCCAAGAACGGCTGCGGCGAACACGAGCGCCACGGCAAGCATGGCGATTGCGCGGACGAATTTCCTGTATGTTCTCATGACGCGGGTTTCCCTCATTAAAAATATTCTGTATCAAATGGGATTGTACTCTGGCAAATACGGTCGTGCAAGCGCGCGCGTCAGCCGCCGCACAGTTTCTGCTCGAAGAATTTCGCTTTTTTCGGGAAGTCCCTTTGGATGTCCGCGGCGATGGACTTTTCAACCACCTTTCCGATGATCGGGGCCTTGATGGTCACGGATCCCTGCTCGGACATCACGCATGCTGCATCTCCCTGCGCCATGATTTTCATGACGCCATGGATATCCACGAGTTTTTCGAGGGGGCCTGGCACGCGGCAGCTCCAGGTGTTGCTCATGGCGTCCAGATCCCACTGCTGGGTGATGATGTTGCGCTCGGTTTTTGAGGTTTTCATGCCGCCCGGACCGCGGCTGTAGTCCGTGCGGTCAATGACCAGAGTGAGGCGCGCGCCGGATTGATCGCGCACTGTGGCTTTTGCGCTGACCGCGCCCTCGTTTTGGGCTTCCCACTCGGCGTACTCGGGGCTTGCGGCCAGACGGCACACCTCGGCCGCGGGCGCGTTGATTTTCACTTTGACTTCGTATTTGACCATAGTGGAGACATTATACAAGCGCGCGGGGCCGCGGCGCAATGGCGAACGGGCGGCTATTTTCTGATGATGCCGCCGGGGTCGTCGAGCACGATGTAGAGCAGGCCGTTGGGATCCTTTTCGAGGCGGCCGCGGGCGCGCACGGAGTGGCCGGGCGCAATGCCGGGATCCGGCCGCGAGCAAAGGATGTACACATCGTTGCCCGTGGCGGAATCGCGCACGCGCCAGCCGGGAGAATCTCCGCGCAGGGTTTCGGCGACCCGGCCGCTGACGCTCACCATGCGGCCCTCATTTTGCGCGGTGGCGCGCGCTTCGAGAGCCGCCGCATGCGGGCGCGCAGA
>JAGUYV010000142.1 GCA_020061125.1 bacterium
GGAGCGTGAGCGCGCCAATGTGCATGCGTCCGTGCGCCACATGGCCGCGGCGCGCGACGAGTTCGAGGCCATCGCCTCCGGCTGGCGGCCCGCACTGGAAACGCTCCTCGAAACACAGCCAGCCCAGGATCAGGCCGCTTCTTCCGAAAAGGTCCGCGCCCTGCGCGCGTTCCTGGACAAGTATCCACAGGGTTACTATTCGCAGCTCGCCGTATTCATGCTCGCCCTGCATTATTACGAAACCGGATACGCGGACGAAACCGTGAAGATTCTCGGCCGGGCCGGGCATCTGCCCGCGGTGGACGCTTACGCGGCCGCGCTGCACGGCATGGCCCTGCTGCGCCTTCAGAAGTATGGAGAAATCAGCCGCCTGGCCGGGGAATACATGGCCGCTCATCCCGGCTCGCGCGCCGCTTACGAGCTTGTGATCATATCGGCCGAAGCCATGAGCCGCCAGGGCGATTCCCGGGCCGCGCTGGACATGCTTGAAGATGCGGCGCGGGACGACGACGCGCCCCCGGTCTCCAGGGGCCGCACTTACGCAGCCATGGCGCGCACTCATAAACAGCTTGGCCGGCCGGACATGGCTGCGCAGGCCCTGGCGCGCATCGGCGCCGAATATCCGCGCGCCGATGTGAATCTGGACTTCGCCGCCCTCACCGCCGCATACGCGGACGGCGTCATTCCGCAATCTTTGCCATTGCAGGACCGCCTGGCCCTGGGACGGTATCTCATGGTCAAGGAAAAGTTCGCCCTGGCCGCGGACCTGCTGGGCAAGGGCCTGCCCGCGAACGCGGATCCCGCGCTGCTTTCCCTGGCCGGCGAAGCTGCATACCGTGCGGGCCGGTATTCGGACGCCGCCGGATTCCTCGAAAAAGCGCGCTCCGGCGCGCGCGACCCCGACACCATGAGCCGCTCCTGCGCGTTCCTGGGAATGGCCCTGCGCAAAAGGGCGAAGAAAAACGACACCAACACCGCGCTCAAGGAACTCGAATCCTGCGCGCGCAACGCATCCCGCAACAAGGGTTTGCTGTATTCGGCGCTCGCGGATCTGTACGAGGTCATGGACAGCCCAAAATCCGCTGTGGGCGCGCTGGAGAAGCTCGCGGCCGCGGACCCCGCGCACAGCGAAGATCACATGCACCGCCTGGCGCGGCACTATCTGTTGAACGGCAGGGCGGACGCCGCGTTCCGGACTTTCGACGCGCTGCTGAAAAGCATCCCGGACGGCAAGTATGCGGACGACGCCGCATTCTGGGCCGCGCGCCTGGCCATGCGCGGAGGCCGCTCCGCCGAGGCCGTAACCCGGTTCCAGGCCTTGCGGCGCGATTATCCGTATTCGTACTTCGCGGACCGTGCGCCGGAATACCTGCGGCAGCTCGGCGCAAAGCCCGAACCCGACTGGCGGCAGGGCGCGGGTGCGGCCTCATTTCCAAGAATCCGGTCCGAAGCCGTGAAGTTCGGATACGCGCTTATGGACATGGGTTATTATGAGCAGGCAGAAACGGAATTCCGGTTCGCGCTGGGCGGGGGCGAGGACGAGGCCGACGCCGCAGGCGTGGGCCTGGCACGCCTCATGCGCGCGCGCGGCGAGATGATCCCGTCGGTCAAGGCCATAGAACTGCGCGCCATGCGCCGCCCCGCATTCCACAACCTGGTCATGACGCACACGGCGTACCGCGAGCTTCTTTACCCAACGCTCTATGCCGATGAGGTGAGGCTCGCGGCCACGGCCCACGGCGTGCCCCCGGCCCTGGCGCTGGCCGTAATCCGCCAGGAATCCCGGTTCGAGGCCAAAGCCACTTCGCGCTCCAACGCAAAAGGCCTCATGCAGATCATTCCCTCCACCGGAAAATGGATCGCGGGCAAACGCGGCATCTCCGGGTTCTCCGTGGAGCAATTGTACGAAGTGCGGCGCAATGTGGATTTCGGCAACTGGTACATCCGGGAAATGCTCAATGTTCACGGCGGGGACAAGCATCTGGCCGTGGCCGCGTACAATGGAGGCCCGGGCAATGTGCGCAAGTGGCGCGCCCAGTTCGGCGCCACGGATGCGGATCTGTTCACCGAACACATTCCCCGCGACGAAACACGCGACTATGTCACCAAGGTCATGCACAACTGGTTCGTTTACGATTATCTGCTAGCTAACTAACGGTTATCTGCTATAATAAACAATGTCGCATAAGATACGGAGACGAGCCGCATGACATTATTCGTGAGTTTTTCCGAACGGGCGCCGTACCTGGTGCTCGAGCCGCAGGGTCGCATCGGGGGCAAGTCCTCGGCCGAGTTTTACACGCGCGTCAAGGATATCCTGGCGGACGCGCCCGAGGGCGATGTGATTCTGAACATGTCGAATGTGGATTTCATAGACAGCTCGGGGCTTGGCGCGCTTGTGGCCATCAACTCGCACCTGGCGCGCAACGGCCGCAAGCTCATTCTGGCCGGGGTTATGGACAACCTCCTGGCCCTGCTCAAGATCACCAATCTGTTCTCCATTCTCACCATAGTCCGTTCGGTGGACGATGCCGTCAAATAAATTCCTCAAGAACTTTTTGCATTGCGCCGCGCTGATTCTGCTGGCCGCAGCGGCCGCGCACGGGGCTTCAGTGTCCGATGTGCGCGGCATCACTCTGGTCAAGGTGCCGGATTCCGAATGGTTTCCGTGCGTCGAGAACCTGGGGATCAAGAACCGCATGAGCCTGCGCACGGGCCGCAACAGCCGCATTGCCGTGCGCTTCGCCGGGGATTCCTTCGTGATTATCCGCGCGCAGACCGAGGTGTATGTGGACAACGCGCCCGGTGAGATTCTGGCGCGCGAGGACGCCGTTCATCTGATTCTGGAGCAGGGTGAAATTGTGGTTGTGAACCGGCGCGAGGGGCGCAAGAACGAGATCCGTGTGTCCACGCCGGGCGTGGCGCTGTCCGTGCAGAAGGGTGTTCTGTCCATCAAGTCGGGCAAGGAAGAGGGCGTGACAGCGGGCGTGGCGCAGGGAAGCGCGTGCGCACAGGCCAAAGGCAAAACCGTGTGCATGGAAGCCCTTCAGAGTACGCGCATCGCGCCCAAAAAGCCGCCTTCCGCAGCCACGGCCGCAGGGACGCAGCTTCTGGCCATGTGGCGCGAGGAAGGCCTGCTGCCCGAGCAGGCGGACGGCGATTTCACGCTGCGCGTCACAAGGCCGGAAAAGGGGACGATTGTCAATAAGTCTCCCGTGAAAGTCGTGGGCGCGACCCGGCCCGGCGCCACGCTCACCATTAATGGCAAGTCCGTGTCCGTGCAGCCCGGCGGCGGGTTTTCCGCCGAGGTTCCGCTGTCCGAAGGCGCCAACACCATCGCCCTGGAAGCGCGCCACGGCGACAAGCGCGCAAGCGCCGCCGTGACCGTGACGCTCGACACCGCGCCGCCGCTGCTTACCGTGAGCCAGCCCATGGATTATTTCGACCCCACGGTGCTCGGGTCCTGCGACTCGCGCAAATGCCGCATCCAGATCTTCGGCCTCACCGAGCCGGGCGTGGCCCTGTTCATCAACCGCACCGAGGTCAGTTCCTTCGTGGAGCAGGACGGCAGCTTTTATATCACCGATTTCCCCCTGGCGCGCACGGAAACTATGCTGCGCATTGAAGCGATTGACGCTTCCGGCCTCAAGTCCACGCAGACCGTGACCGTGGGCATGCCTCTTGATTCCGACGGAGATCTGCGTCCGGATCATCTGGACATGTGCCCCTATGATCCCTCGTGCCAGTGAGTTCCGCCAATGAGCGAAACCGCCGCCAGCCGGACAAAAACCCGCGAACCGCGCAAAAGGCGACGCCCCGCGCCGCCCGCAAGGCCCAGGCCCTATGCGCGCTACCGCCCGCTGCGCGCGGGCGAACCGGTCCCCGCCGATCCCCTGTTCCGGTACCAGACAAATCAAGCCGGATACATCACCTGCAAGTACATTCTTCCGGCGGCCGCGGCAGGCACATATCTTGCGTTCTTCGCGCGCGCCGCGGTCTTGGACGGCATGGGACTGGGCTATGCGCTCTTTTCGCCGACGCAGGTGTTCTGCCTGGCCGCGCTGGTCGCCGCCCTGTACCTGTTTTCGCCCCTCGCGCACATCATTGTCTGCGAGGAAGGCATGTATGTTTCCAAGGGGCTGTCGCGCGTGTTCGTGCCCTGGAAACATCTGCGCTCCTACCGCCCGTCCCGCAACCTCAACCCCTGGGTGATCATCATCTCCTATTACATGACCCGGAGCAGGAAGAGGCGCGTGTTCGCCATCACCTCGCTGTCCACGGAACACACTCTGACGGAAATCGTGAATTTCATCCATAAAGTGAGGCAGAGCGCGGTGGTGTCGGACGACGAGAATTCCGAATGACCCGCGCTCACCCAAGCACACGGCCCATGACCAATACCCCCGGCGACACAGGCATGAACCGCGTTGAGCCGCGCGAGGCGCTGCGGATTGCGTTTGTCCTGTTCGCGGCCACGCGCGTGCTGGTTTTCGCGGCCGCGTATATATGGCTTTGCTGTGATCCGGACCGGGTCGCGCTCGACGCGGGCAGCGCCCTGTGGCACGGCTGGCAGGGAGGGCACGGCCCGGCC
>JAGUYV010000035.1 GCA_020061125.1 bacterium
CGCTCTTCCGATCTCCGAAGCCGGCTCCGTAAATACTGCCATGAACAGGCGCTCGTCCTGCAGGAACAGCATCGAAGGAGCCGTGCATGCGCTTTCATACATGGCACCATCGTATTCCACGCCTGGAGACAGCGTGCGGTAGTCCGCTCCCGGCATGATCCACAGATCCGGCGATGCGCGCCTCATGGCGGAAAACACGAGGCCCGCGCCGAACGACCCCGACAGGGTCCACGAACGCCGCACGGTAATGCACCCGGTCTCAAAGGAAAATATGTCTCTGATATGAGTGTCGCCGCCGAACCGGGCATGCACGCTGTCCCCGTCCGTGGCGATTTCCGAGGCGAACACGGCGCTGCCGTCAACCGTGATCTGATAGGGAATCAGAAACAGTTGGACGCCTTCGTGCTCCAGGGACACCAGATGTTTGAAAGCAGCGGTTTCTATGCGCACGACGAAGCTACCGTTTTGTTTTGTTCCGCAAAATCCGCGGCAGAAGCCGGATGGCGAGCCGCATGCGCCAGGGGCACGGCCCGAGCGTCACCCACCCGTTGTGCACGCACTGCGCCAGCGCCTGCGCGGGGCTGGGATGGCGCACAATGTGCATGAACGCGTGTCGGTCACAGAACAGCCCGAGATGCGCCGGACCCCGCCGCTCCGCGCATCGTCCGAGCAGCAATGCGACACGCTGTTCCATGCTTTTGCCAGACAAGTCCAGAGGTTCAAGCAAGGCGCTTGTTGAAATGAAAACAATCTCATTGTCTCTGAATTCCAAAATAAGGCTTGCCCAAAGCCCCTCATGATCGTCAAAGACAAATGCAGCCAATATAAACTTTTTATAAGTTAACTTTCTAAAAATTGCCGGGATTCCGGATTTGATGTGATTGAGGGTTGGCGCCGGATCCGGCCATGCATGAATCCCGGCGCCAAGTTCCGCGCCCAGAGCGCGGAGCAGGGTCTGCCCCTGCGCGGTGAATGGATCCGCGAAGTCAATGCCGGATTGCGCGGCCGCAGCCAGCCGCTTGATGGCATTGCGTTCCAGGCATACGACCCAATCCGCGTCATGCTGTGCGGCAAGCTCGTTCAGCCGCTGCGGACCGAAGAACTGCACTGGAACGCCCGGGCCTTTACGGGTATGAACGGCATGCAGAAGCCTGCTGCCGCTGTAGAAAAGGATCAGTCCGGCGCCGCGTACACCCCGGGGCGGGTTCAACAGTTTCATGACCCGCTCATACTGATCCGGCGCTATATCTATGATTTCCACATTGCTTGAAAGCATAATTGCTTCCGATCTCTATTTCCGAAATCAGATATCTCCAGGAATGGATTGATTTTTTCCTGCGTTGCGCGTGACGATAAATGCCCGGACTTTGTGCGGACCAAGAGGTATATGCGGGCTTGGGCCGGGAAAAGATTCTCCGGAAAATGCGTCCATCAGAATTTCCCCGTCTTTCAGCCTGATGCGCGGGTTCGCGCGGTCCGGGGCGGTGTTGGCCGCGAAGAGCACATTGGCGTTTCCCCCGGTGTGCAGAGTGGTTTCCACAAGCGGGTCATCGGGCGGATACAATGGCTCGATGCCCGCTCGCGCGGCCAGGCGGCGCGCCAGTTCCGCCGCGTGAGGCGTGCGATCAATGTCCGTGTAATCCGGGAACATGAAGCCCAGGAATATGATGGCGCCGCGCTCCATGGGCCGCTCGTACGCCACGCATTTGCCCCGGCTTTCCACAAATGCGTGCGGGGCGTCGAACACCTGCGCGCGGCGCAGCATCATGCCGTTGTAATCAAGCTCATCAATATAATCCACGGGATCGAGCAAGTGGGAGGCGAAGCGCGCCGACGGCAGCAGATACTCGTCCATCTCGGGCACGCGCGGCCCGAGCGCGAGAACTCCGCCCTTGAGCGCGTAGACCAGCAGTTTCTTCTGCAGCGCGGTGTTCATGAACGCGAACGACGGCGCAACCACCAGGCGATAGCTCTGGAGCGCTTCGGCGGAAATGTCCGAATCCGGGTATTCCAAGGTCACGCCCGCCTGTGAGAACCCTTTCTGCCAGGTGCGCCACTGGCGGCGGTAACGCCGCACGGGCGACTCGGGCAGGGCGTCCATGGGCGGATGCGCGCAGAACCAGTCTCTGGGCAGTCCCGCCGGAGAAAAACCCGGCGCAGGAGAAGACAGGGAGCAGAGGCTCTCGAACCGCTCGTAGTCCCGCATGCGCAACAGCGCGCCCCGCGCCTGCATGCGCGCCTTGTTCAGGCCTGTGTCTTTCAAGAACTTGTTGAGGTTTACATAAAATGAATAAGCAGGATTTCTGCGGCGTCCGTCGCGCGATAAAGGCGCTCCCTGCCAGCGGTCACAATCCGCAAACAGATAATGGTTCGCCGCCTTGGTTCCATTCATGAGCGCGGCCAGGACCGCGGATTGCCTGTCGTCGAAAGAATACGGCGCGCCCAGGGGATTGCAGCCCGCGCCCATAGTGCAGAAGGGCAGACGGCTGTCCGCGGCCAGGGCGCGGGCCGTATCGCGCACCCTTGCGTAGTCCTCCCGCCCGGCGAACAACTCGACACCCGCCAGGTCCGCGGCCGCTCCTTCAGTCCCGAATAAATGAAACGGCGTCTCCGGCAGCCAGGGGTATGTCATCAGCGTAAACGCGCCGCCAAGGCCCCGTTCCTTGAGCATGCCGGTCAGCCGGTTCGCGCCGTAATAAACTAAAAATTCCTTGAATTCGGACCAGTCCACAAAATACGGCATGCGCGATGACGCGCCGGGCAGGAACTCGCGCGGCGGAAGAATGTCCGCAAACCGCGCGTGCCGCTTCCCGTACAATTCATTCACCGTCTGGATGTCGCCGTGGCGGCCGCGAAGGAAATCGCGGTAAAGCGCCACCGCCGCATCACAGTAATCCAGATCAAAACACTGGGTGCGGCGCAGCATAGTTGCCGCGCTGTCCGCCTGCACGCCGATGACCGGCCCCGCGGGGTGCATCCGGGGCGCAAGCTCTTTGCACACGGCGTCATACCACACAGCCGTTTCCTCATAGAATGCGGAACTGGCGTAACTGGGAACCGGGTAAAATCTGGGAGGGACCGGGGCAAGTGCGAAGGTACCGTCTGAAGTGCGCGCCAACAAGTCTTCACGCTCCAGAATTCTTTCTGGATATCCAGAGCAGTTAAGCTCTGCGCCCGTGTGCGGCCCAAGCACAGCCACCACAAAAAGCTCTTTTTCAAAGCAGAGATTCAAAAATTTGCCCAGGCTTTTGGAATCGTCTGTTTTTCCGAAATCAAAAATACCATTGCTCGTCTCATGCACGCTCCAGGGAATGGTGATACTGACCATGGCGAACCCGGCTTCGCGCACTCGATCCAGAATTCTTCCCCAGGCGCTGGCGTCGTGCCGCCAATAGTGGAGGGCCGCGCTCATAAACGGTTTTTCGATGCCCCCGAGGATTATTCCGTGATACCCGATTTGTAACGGCATTGCGAGTCTGCACCAGGCAGCGCCCGGCGCGCCCCCTTAATCATCGTGCTCGATATTTGAGAACAGCTCCATGAGTTTTCGCCGGCGCTTGGCGGTCACTATCATGTCTTCCGTAACCACGCAGCCCTGCTCGAAGAGCAGGTTCCCATCGTCGTCAAACATATCCCGCAGAAGGGTCTTGCCGAGCATATAGGCCCGTTGCCGCATTTCCGCGGTGGACATGGGTTCGGCCTCCGGCTCACGCTGGGGCATGCGCACATGCGTGGCCGACGCTGGCGCAGGCGGTGGCGCGGCAGGGCGCGGATCCTGTGCGGAGGCTGGCGCGGGTGTGCCGGATGATGAGACCGGAATGCCCGGCCCGTCCGGAGACAGCATATCCAGCAGGTCCTTGCCAAGGAATCTGTGCTGTTTGCCTATGCGCGTGCTCTTGAGCCGCTTGTCCTTGAGCATCCTCTTGATTGTTGGGAGGCTCACCTTGAGCAACTCCGCAACTTCTTTTGTGGTATAGACTTCGTTGGGTTCAATTTGCATGGATTACGCCGCCCCGAACGCAGTTTTTATGGTTTTTCGCTTTGTTCGCCCCGGATGCCGTATTTTGGGGCTGTGTCCATGATCCAGGGATCTGGCCATGTCCGTGTAAAAACGCTGCGTGTACTAAATACACCTGTCTGAAAAGCGCTTTCCGGCAAGAAATAAAAATCAAAAAACGCATTAAAAACAGGATTATTTTCAGATATATCGGGCAATGCAGAAAGTGGACAGCGCGGCATTGCCGAAAAGCAACAATAATCATCAATGGCGCGGGAGGTGCGGCTGATCAAGAATTTGCCCATTGGGTTTCCACTCCGTCCGCCGTGTTCGCAGTTTGCGGCGGCTGTCCTTTTCAAGTGCTTGTCCGAACTGAAAAATGCCTTTGCAATGAGCTGTTTCCGGCTGGTTTGTCCAATTGGACGCATACCGCAGACACCCCATTGTTCGAAGCCAGTACGGCAAGGGTAATAATGACACAGACCCGGCAATTCTGCGTGATCGAGCATACTCGAACACCGGGACATGTTCCCGCCCGGACCTACGCCACAATCATTCTATATGATTTGCTCATGCATTCGCAACTGGTTCTCAAAGGTTTTTATGGTATCATCAGGATCCATGAACCAGGAGGCGCCACGCCGGATTTGGTGTTGAATTGGTTGATTCCAGGCAAGGCGCTTGCCCTGGCGGAAGTTTCTGTTTGAACGGGCCGGACAGAAGCTCGATCAATGCATTGATTTTCAATTCTTATGGAGAATTCTGATGTTCATTCAAGCCTGCGGCATTGCCGGGAAGTCGCCGGCAAGCAAAGTGGACATGCCGGAGCGCCTCAAACGGAATCCGCCCTGCGGGAAAGGGGAGAATCCGGACGCGAGAAGCGCTTGCCCCGGCACAGGGAGGAAAAGCAAGTGTAATGCCATGGAAACCGATGCGGGAATCCCGGATTCACTTGTTGGAGAAAGAAGGGGAGCGGTTTTGGTGAAGGAGAAATCCGGAGGTCAAACCCCAGGAGCGGCTTCAGGGAGAAACCAGTTTGCGATATTCCTCAAGGGCCTGTTCGAGTTTATCGGGATCCATGAGGCCGATGTCCACGATGAGTTCAGCCTGGTTTTCGGCCGAAGCGTTCTGCATGGCCAGAACCTCATCCACCTGCGCCTGTGTCATGAATCCGCGGTCGAGCATGATCTGGCCGATGCGCTGTTCCGCGCCGCACGAGGCTTGGTGCGTCAGCGCCTTTTCAAGCTGCTCCACGGTGATGTATTCTTCGCGCAGCGCAAGCACTCCGAAAAAAAACCTGCTTTTCTGAAGCATGCGCACGGTGTCCACATGCGGCCCTTTGAGGTATTCCCGCTGGATGAGAAAATCAAGGAAAGTGATTTTTTCCGGTTCCGTCAAGCGGCTTGATCCTTTAGCCGGGCCGGTCAGCCCCGGAATTTGTCCAAAGATCCGGGGCAAAGCCTGTTTCCCGGCCTTATTGTTACACAGATTCCCGGTGTCAGACAAGAGGAGCCTCCATTTCCCGCTTTGCGCAACGGCTCGCGTTGACATCGCCCCATGCCGGGATTATTATGTGACTGAACGCATTTCCGGGGAGGCGGGCGCATTTTATTCGTAGTTGCATTACCCGGTTCCCGTGCCGATGAAACGCAGATTGCGAAATAATTCACCAGACCGGCGCGCCCTTTGCGGACCGGACACGAGAAATCCCGGAACAATCAGCCTGAACCAATACATTCAGTGAGGTGCACACATGTTTTACGGAACCGACTGGGGCATGCAGAACCGCATGAGCCGGATCATCAACCCCGAGACGGGCGGCTGCCTGATGCTGGCCGTGGATCACGGCTATTTCCAGGGGCCGACCACGGGACTGCGCGATCTGGACAAAGCGGTGATGCCGCTGCTGCCGTATTGCGACGCGCTCATGATAACCCGTGGCGCGCTGCGCGCTTTCATTCCTCCGAAGATGAACAAGCCCATCGTGTTGCGCGTGTCGGGAGGCCCCACCGTGCTCAACGAGCTTTCCAACGAATACATCACCACGGCCATTGAGGACGCCATCCGCATCAACGCCGCGGCCATCACCTGCTCGGTCTACATCGGCTCCGAATTCGAGACCCAGTGCGTGGACAACCTGGCGCAGCTTGTGAACGAGGGCGAACGCTATGGCATTCCGGTGCTCGCCGTGACCGCCGTGGGACGGGACATGAACCGTGACGCGCGTTTTCTGGGCCTGGCGTCCCGCGTGTGTGTGGAAATCGGCGCGCACATGATCAAGACCTATTATTGCGAAGGGTTCCGCAGTGTGGTCAAAGCCTGCGGAAACGCGCCAGTGGTCATGGCCGGTGGCAAGAAGATACCGGAACGGGAAGCCCTGCAGATGGCGCACAACGCCGTGGCCGCGGGCGCCGTGGGCGTGGACATGGGCCGAAACATTTTCCAGAGCGACAAGCCCGTGGGCATGATCCAGGCCGTGCGCGCCATGATCCACGAAAAAGTGTCCGTGGAAGAAGCGTACAAAATGTATCAGAGCTACCGTCCGGCGGGAGCGAAAAAGAAAAGCGTCCCGCGCAAGAGCAAATAACGCGCCGCCCATGCCGGATCCGTTATTGATGTGAGCCAATCCCTCCAGCCCCCGGACGCGACTCCGGGGGCTGTTGCCATTCCGCGCCGGAGGAGTCTCGCGCCATGAAAGCCGCCGTGTACTACAGCAATTCGGATCTTCGATTGGAGGAAATGCCCGTTCCCGCGATCGGCCCCGGAGAGCTGCTTGTGAAGATCATCGCCTCGGGCATTTGCGGAACGGATGTGATGGAGTGGTACCGCATCCGCAAGGCCGGCCGCATCCTGGGGCATGAGATCGCGGGTGATGTGGTCGAAGCAGGCGAGGGCGTTACGGAGTTCGCGCCCGGGGACCGCGTGTTCGTTTCCCACCATGTGCCGTGCAACGCGTGCAAATACTGCGCCGCGGGCCACCACACGGCTTGCGAGACCCTGCATTCGGGCAACTACGATCCGGGCGGTTTCTGCGAGTTCGTGCGCATTCCCGCGATCAATGTGGCGAACGGAACCTACCGGCTCCCCGGCGCCATGCGCTACGAGGAGGCGGTGATGATCGAGCCTCTGGCGTGCGTGGCGCGCGGCCAGCGCGTGGCGGATATCCGCGACAACCACACCGTACTCGTACTGGGGTGCGGCATTTCGGGGCTGATGAACATCCAGTTCGCAAAGTACCGTGGCGCAACGGTCGTGGCCACGGATGTGAACTTGTACCGTTTGGAAAAAGCCAAGAGCTACGGTGCGGACCAAGTGGTGCACGCGAGCAAGAGCCTGGACGGGCTGAAAGCCGACCGGGTGATCGTGTGCACGGGCGCGGAAGCCGCGCTGGCGCAGGCCTATCAGTGTGTGGATCGTGCGGGCGTGATCCTTTTCTTCGCCATTCCCCACGAAGATTTCAAAGTGCCCGTGGTGGACTTCTGGCGCAACGAATGGACCCTGGCGTCCACATACGGCGCCGCGCCCTGCGACCTCGAAGAGGCTCTAGAGCTTATTGGCAACCGCACGCTGAATGTGATGGATATGATCACGCACCGTCTGCCGCTGTCCCGCATTCAAGAAGGGTTTGAAATCGCAGCCGCGGCCGCGGGGGATTCCCTCAAAGTCGTCATTTTCCCGCACCAGATCTGATGCGGGCATTCTGCAACATATCAGGATTTATTGCCAAGGGAAGTATCGCGCGCCGGGCGGAGCTACTCGTCATCATCCGCGCCCGTGAAGCCCCGGGCGCGCGCGGCGGCGAGATCCTGTTCTGCGCGCGCCGGATCGCCCTTGTCCTGAAACGCGCGGGAGCGGTTGTGCAGGGCCACTGCGTAATCCGGGTTGATCTCCAGCGCTGCGGAATAGTCGGCGATGGCTGCCTCGGGATTGCCTGACTGGCGCAGGGACACGCCGCGGTTGTTCAAGGCCACGGCGTAGCGAGGATCGCGCGCCAGGGCCTGGGTGAAATCCGCGATGGCGGCCGCGTGATCGCCGCGCGCTTGTCGCAGCAGGCCCCGGTTGTTGAAGGCCGGAGCGTAGTCCGGGTCCAGTTCGAGCGCTTTGTTGAAAGCGTCCAGGGCCTCATTGACAAGTCCGCACCCGCGCAGGGCCAGCCCCCGGTTGTTGTGAGCGGCGGGCAGGTCCGGGCGCAGGGCGACGGCCTGGTCGAAACGCTCGATGGCGTCGCGGAACCGGCCTTGCTCCAGGAGCAGGCCCGCGAGTTCGAGAATGGCCTGGAAATC
>JAGUYV010000445.1 GCA_020061125.1 bacterium
ATACGAGGCCACGCTGTCCGCGGAATCCTCGGGCATTGCGGTCAGCAGGAGCACATCCGCGGCGCGCGCCAGGCTCGAGCGGGCCGACGGCGTGAGCGCGATCAGCGGCACGCCTTTCTTGCGCAGCCAGGGCACCACCTTCATAAGCTCCTCGGATTCGCCCGTGCTGGAGATGGCCAGGGCCACATCGGTTTTCTGGATGGCGGCCATTTCGCCGTGCAGGGCTTCGAGCGGGCTCATGACCGTGGCGGGCCGGCCCGCGCTGCGCAGTGTGGCCGCGATCTTGGCCCCCACCATGCCGCTCTTGCCGAACCCCAGCACCAGCGCCGTGCCCTCGCAATCCTCGATCAGCTTCAGCGCCTCGCGGAACGGTTTGCCCAGCCCGGCCGACGCCTGCTCCAGCAGGCGGCCCTGCTGTTTCAATATTTTTTGCGCGGTTTTGAGTGCGTCCATTTACGCCCCCCGATTATTATTCTTCTGCCTTACCCAGGCCTCGACGCGCCGGGAAAAAAACAACTGAAACGCAACATACATGCTCATGACCCACACCGAGAACGACAGCATCACGCAGAACACGGTCATGAGCACGGTGAATTTCTCGCGGTCGTCCACAGCGCCCAAGGGCGCGAACCACTTGTAATAAATGTATGTGGCCCCGGCCGCGCCCATAAAATAAACGGCGCCGAACAGCAGCGCCCAGCCCTTGTAGAACAGCTTGATGTTTTTGGCCATGCGGCTTCCTATGAAAATCTCCACGAACGCGGCTTTGCGGTCCCAGCCCACCGCGAACAGCGAGTCGTACTTCTTCACATTGCGGAAATTCCGCCACGCGCAATATATGCCGAACGCCACTCCCGAGCCGATGATGATCCACGAGGGCGGGAACCGGTATTTCTCGCGCATGGTGATCATGGAGATGCTGACCAGAAACGCGGGATAGCCCAGGAGCAGAAAATATAGCATGGACAGGTGCAGGTGCTTTGCGGCCTTGGAGCGCAGCGTGATCTTGCGCCCGCGCGGGTCTTCCTCCACGAGCCAGATCCAGTTGTCCTCGGGAAGAACCAGAAGCACGGGGAAGCTCATGAGCGCATACCGGACAAGGTGCGAAAACATCTCGACCACATGGCTGTTCGCGCTGCCGAACTTATTCAGCAGCAGCAGGGCGCCGGCGAACACGGATTCCCCCACCACAAGGATCAGCAGCTTGAAAAGGCGTACATCCACGATTATTCGATCCGGTAATCCACATGCAGTTTGTCTGCCACGCGCGTGTCCCTGGCCGCATACAGTGTGATTTTTACACCCGTGTCAGCCATGGTGAGCGCCGTGAGCGCGGCCTGGAACCGGGACACGGACATGGTGCCCACCATCCCGGTCTTGGGGTCGAGCAGGATGCCCCTGCGCCGCGCTTCCTCCATGACCCCTGACAGCAGCCCGGAGAGGATTTCGCGCACCTGCTCCTCGCTGGCTCCAGCGGGCACCGGGGCCGACGCCACGGCTTCGCCCTGCGTGAACACCACGCGGTTCCGGTGCGGCGTCAGCTCGATGTAAAACGGTTCGCCCTTGATGACATTCGTGGCCGCGCGCGCATCTATGACCACATCCACATCCGATGTCCGCACCGTGTCCCAGACTTTGTCAATCTGCAGCTCGGCGAACATCCCGGCGTCGCGGCCAAGCACGGCCCCGTTTTCCACCGCGGCCTGCTGGAGCACGGACATGGCCTCGGTGATCTTGCCCGCAAGGTCCTCGCGTCCGATGCCCGCGCTTGCGAAAAAGCGCGCCAGGGACTGGTGCTTGTAATAGATGATTTCCCCGTGCAGGATGTCTTTCTGGGCCTCGCTGAACTGCGCGGCCATGGCCGCAATGTCACGCTCGAGGGTCTCTTTGCGCTGGGCCAGGGCCGCGCGCTCCTGCTCGAGTTTCGCGCGTTCCGCGGTAAGGCGAACCACATCCCCCTGCGCGGCGGACAGCGTAACTTTCACTTTATCGAGAGCCGCGCGTGCGGCGTCCAGATCCCGGTTTTTCGCATCAATCTCTCGAGTGAGTTCGTCCAGGCGCGCGCTGTCTTCGTCCAACTGATCGCGCAGGCCGGCCAGCGCCTGTTGCTCTTTGTCAAACCGAAGTTGAAGGTCGGCAAGTTCGGCCCGGGTCTTCTGGTCGCGCTGCCGCATTTGGGTGAGCCTTCCGCGCGTTTCCGCCACCTCGGCCTGGGCCTGGGCGCGCTCGGTGCGCAACTTGCCGAGGCCGAACAGCGCCGTGCGCACATACTGGCTCATGAGCAGCATGACGCACAGGGTGATGGCCGTGATCATCACGCCCGATGCAATGGTGAAGATGATGGAGGTGTACTTGGGGCGCAGCCCGAAGATGGAGAGCTTTTTTTTACCGAAGCGGCGGCCGAGCAGGTCGCCGATGTACGCTACGGCGCCGCTCAACACCAGCAGCAGCAGGACGATCATTATTCCGGGAAACATGCGCGGTCCGCCTTCAGCACATTAAAATTCATTGCTCCACATTATAGCCCATTGCGGGATCCGGGGAAAGTTGAACCGGGAGCGGGAGGTCATTCCGCGTCGCAGCCGGGGTCAAGCTCGCAGAGGATCCATCGTGCCGCGGCCAGGAAATCGCCGGCCGTATAGTCCGCGGCTCGGCCCGCGGCCTCGAGCGCCTGCTGCTGCTCCGCGCCGTAGCCG
>JAGUYV010000138.1 GCA_020061125.1 bacterium
AGGCTCCTGCCCTTGAACAGTTCATCGCCGCGGACCACCCCGGGTTTCTGAACCCGCAGTCCATGACCCGCGCCATTGCCAATTACTGCGAACACACCGGCCAGCCCGTGCCCGAAACGCCGGGCCGTTTCGTGCGGTGCTGCCTCGAAAGCCTGGCCCTGCACTACCGCCTCGTGCTGGACGAACTGCGCCGCGTGCAGGACCGGCCCATTGACCGCATCCATGTAATTGGCGGCGGCTCGCGCAATGCGCTCCTGTGCCAGATGACCGCGGACGCCACCGGGCTGCCCGTGCTGGCCGGACCCGCCGAAGCCACGGCCGCGGGCAATGTCATGATGCTGGCCCGCGCCATGGGCCGCATCCAGAGCCTGGAACACGCGCGCCGTGTGATCGCCGACTCGTTCCCGGTCACGGAATATTCGCCAGGACCGCCCGACGCCTGGAACCAGGCCTATGACCGCTACCTCAAACTCAAGGAGATTCCATGATGCGGATCCATGCGGACAGGCGGTATGAACTCGCGCGCGAACAGTATGCGGCCATCGGCGTGGACACCGAGCAGGCTCTGCGCCGCCTGGCGCTCATTCCCGTGAGCCTGCACTGCTGGCAGGGCGACGATGTGGGCGGTTTCGAGAACACGGGCGCGGCCCTGGACGGCGGCCTCGCCGCTACGGGCAACTATCCGGGCAAGGCGCGCACCGCGGACGAGTTGCGCGAGGACCTTGACGCGGCCCTGGCTCTGATCCCCGGAACCCACAGGCTGAACCTGCACGCCATTTACGCGGAAACCGGAGGCGCGCGCGTGGACCGCGACGCCCTGGAATACGAACACTTCTCCGCCTGGATTCAATGGGCCACGGACCGCGGCATGGGACTGGATTTCAATCCCACTTTCTTCTCTCACCCTCTGGCCGCGGACGGCTTCACGCTGTCTCACAGCGACGAATCCGTGCGCGCGTTCTGGATCGCGCACGGCCGCGCGTGCCGCCGCATCGGCGAGGCCATGGGCCGCGCCCTGGGTTCCCCATGCATCGTCAATGTGTGGATCCCCGACGGATTCAAGGACACGCCCGCGGACAGGCTCGCCCCGCGCCTGCGCCTGCGCGATTCCCTGGACCAAATCTTCGCCGAACCCATTGACCCGGCCCACGCGCGCGACGCCGTGGAAAGCAAGCTCTTCGGCATCGGCGCCGAATCCTACACCGCAGGCTCGCACGAATTTTACCTGGGCTACGCCGTCTCCCGCGGCAAAATCCTGTGCCTGGATTCCGGCCACTTCCACCCCACGGAAACCATCTCCGACAAAATATCGTCCGTGCTGCTGTATCTGGATGAAATTCTGCTGCATGTGAGCCGCGGCGTGCGCTGGGACAGCGATCATGTGGTGACGCTGGACGGGGATATGGCGGCAATCGCACAGGAAATCGTGCGGCACGGATTCACGGAGCGCGTGCATATCGGGCTTGATTATTTCGACGCCAGCATCAACCGCGTTGCGGCCTGGGTCATCGGCACGCGCAACATGCTCAAAGCCCTGCTGGCCGCGCTGCTCGAACCCTCGGACACATTGCGCGCTCTGGAGCTATCCGGCGATTTCACGGGCCGGCTCGCGCTCCTCGAGGAACTCAAGACCATGCCGCTTGGCGCGGTGTGGGACCGGCACTGCGAAATGCACGGCTCGCCGCCCGCAGCCGCATGGCTTGAAAATGTGCGCGAATACGAACGCCGGATCCTTCCGCACAGGACATGAGGCCAGACAGCAACATCATGCGCGAACGGCGCGTGATGCAACCGCAGGACGCCGAAATTTCTATCATTTGAAAAATGTGAATGTCACTGGCCGAGGGCCTTGCGCAGCGCTTCGGCGGCTTTGTCGTGCTTGTTGAATTCCGCAAGTTTCAGAGGGGTGACGCCGTCGTTGTCCGCTGTGTCCGGATCCGCACCACGCTTGAGCAGCAGTCGGATCATGTCCGTGTGTCCCTGCGCGGCGGCCATGTGCAGAGGGGTCACGCCGTTGGCGTCCCGGATGTTGACATCAGCCTTGTTGTCGAGCAGAACCGCGGCCAGGTCGAGGCCGTTGGCGTATGCGGCGCCGTGCAGGGGCGCTGTCTGGTTGTTGTCTTTGGCGTTCACATCCGCGCCCGCGGCGATGAGTTTTCTGGCGATGGCGTCGTGACCGAGTTGCGCGGCCCAGTGAAGGGGCGTGACCCCGGCGTTGTCTCTGGCGTTGACATCCGCGCCCTTGTCCGCGAGGTAAGCGGCCATGGCCTTGTCCCCGCGGATCACGGCCGTGTGCAGCGCGGTCTCGCCCGCAGCATTTTTCAGTCCGGTTTTTATTCCTTTGCTGATGAGCAATACCGCGATGTCAAGATGGCCGTAAAACGAGGCCCAGTGGAGAAGCGAGCTGCCCGCGCTGTTGAGAGCGTTAATGTCCGCGCCCTCGTCCAGAAGGCGCATGAGCCGCGCGGAATCCGCAAGCCCGGCGGCGCTGAAAGCGTCTGTGTCCGCGCCCGCGCGAGCCAGGAGCTGGGCGGTATCGGCGTGCCCCTGCCCCAGGGCCGAGTGCAGCGGCGTTTCGCCGTTACTGTCTTTTGCGTTCATGTCCGCGCCTGCGGACAGCAGTTCCACGCACAGATCGCGGTTGCCGTTGTACGCCGCGAGGTGGAGCAGAGTCGCGCCCCCCTCGCTTGTGACGCCGGCGTCCGCGCCCGCGGCGATGGCGG
>JAGUYV010000235.1 GCA_020061125.1 bacterium
GCCGCCGCGGTCGCGCGAAACGATCTTGCCGATCCGGTCCCGGGGTATGCGCCGCGCGGGCGCCTTGCTGAAGTGGCACGCCTGGCAGGATTGGCGCGCTGTGGAGAATTTTTCCCCCTGTTCGCCGTCGTCCGTGGACGCGGCCACGCGGCCGTCCGCGCCTATGAGCCGCAACGCGGCGATGTCCGTGTTCTGTTCTACAATGCCGCGCAACTGCGCGCGCACTCCCTGCATGTCGCACGGTTTCATGTACCGGTCCAGGTCCTGCGCGATGGTGTCCGTGAGCAGGGACGCGTTGCGGGCCGTGAGGGTGAGCGCATGCCGCACCTCAATGCGGTTGTCTATGTAGCCCCACACGGCCATGAGCGCCAGAAGGGCCGCGGCAACGATCAGGTTGATTTTCGTTGTCAGCTTCATTTGCATGGTTCGCGTTCCGCGTCGGCATTGCTCCGTGCCGCGCGCGGGTCAGTCTTGATGAAATGCTTACAAAGTTTAGCGAGTCTATATAATTGATATATGTTACCATTATACTTCTTTATGAGGTGATGACAACCCGCAGAGCGAAAAGATTTCCTACGGGTTTGTGCGGTTATTCACAAAAAAGAGGTAAAAGGGGTTCGACATTGCGCCATGCCCGTTTTATAATGGCTTTGGAAATTTTCCGTTCATTGCGCCGCGGAACATCTCGCGGAAGTCTTTTGTTGATACACAATGTGTAAGCATGACAATGCAGTTCTGTACGGCCGTGCGGGATTCCCGCATTTCCAGTGGAGCGCCCTTGTATTGAAAATAGAAAACAAAACTCTAAAAGCGCATCTCCTGATCATGGTTGTATTCGCCGCCGCAATCGCATCC
The DNA here is from genome assembly GCA_020061125.1 of bacterium. Lineage (GTDB taxonomy): Bacteria > UBP15 > UBA6099 > UBA6099 > DSWB01 > DSWB01. Next base: position 856 of record JAGUYV010000235.1, read on the forward strand.
GGATGCGTGCAGAGCGAAAAAACCTATCAGGTGTCCTTCAACAAAAAGAACCTTCGAAAACGCATTCTGGGACCGGACCGCGCGGATCAAGGCAAGAATCTGCAGTTCGCCATCAGCACCATGATCTCTCCGGAAGAGACGGTGCTGTATTACAAAAAGATATTCGATTATGTGGCGATTAAGATTGATCGCGGGTACGACCTTGTCCAGAAAAACACATACAGCCAGACCAACGATTTGTTCCGGGAGGGCGCGCTGGACATGGCGTTTATCAGCAGCGGGCCGTATGTGGACCTGATGAGCACCTCTGGCGCCGAGCTTCTGGCAGTGCCCGTGGTGGACGGCAAAGTCACCTATCATTCGTACATCATCGTGCCGGAGGGGTCTTCGGCGCGAAGCATCGCGGACCTGGAGGGCGGATCGTTCGCGTTCGTGGATCCCCTGTCCACCACGGGCCGGTATTACCCGATTTCGCAGGTGCAGGCGCTGGGCAGGTCTCCGGGCGAGTTCTTCGGCCGCTATCTGTATTCGTACAGCAACACGGCGTCCATCGGTCTGGTGCGCGACGGAGATGTGGACGGCGCTGCGGTCAACAGCCTCATTTTCGACTTTCTGGCCATGAACGACCCGGGGCTGAAGTCCGAGGTGCGGATCATCGGCGTGTCGCAGCCGTTCGGCAATCCGCCCATTGTGGTTCACGCCTCTATGCCAGAGGAACTGAAAGAGCGGCTGCGCGAGGCGCTCTTCAGCATGCACAAGGATCCCGAGGGACGCCGCGTGCTGCGCAATCTCAACATGCAGCGTTTCACGGGTGTGGACGACAGCCTGTACGATTCCGTGCGCATGCTGTTCGAGTCCGTGGACTCCTATGAATCCAACCCTGGCGCTGGTGCCGAATAGTGCGCAGCATATACGCAAAACTCATGTTCTTCTCCCTGGGCGGCACGTTCCTTCTGGCGTTGTGCTTCACCGTGGTCGTTCATTACAGGCACAAACAGAACCTGTCGGATGAATTGCAGCGGCGCGGCGGCATCCTGTCCACGGGCATCGCCATGAGTTCCCAGAAAGCCATGCTCACAAGCGACACATCACGCATCAAGTTCATCGTGGACCTGTACAGCCGCGTGGATCCGGACATCGTTTATGTGGTCATTGTGAACGCCCGCGGCGAAATCGTGTATCACACCTTTGACGGCGGATTCCCCGCGGACCTCGCGCCTCTGCTTCACGAACATTCCAGGAAAAGCATTCTTCTCGAAACCGAAGACGGTTTCGTGCGCAACATCCCCACGCCCATTTTCGGGGGGCGTGCGGGCGTGTCCCATCTCGGGCTTTCGGAACAGCGCATCCGCGCCCAGGTCCTGCGCAACCAGGCCGTGACGATTTACATCGTGTTGTTCATCACATTTGCGGGCGTGGCGGTTCTCACGCTGTTGAGCCGCAGCGTAACCAGCCCCATCAATGAAGTCATCACCGCGGCCGGAAAATTCGGGGCAGGGGATTACAGCATGCGCCTGCCCGTGCGCTCAAACGATGAAACCGGACAGCTCGCGCGCGCATTCAACGCCATGGCAGATGAACTCCAGCTCCATCACCGCGAAATCGTGCAGACCGAGAAACTCGCGGCCATCGGCCGGCTGTCATCGGCCGTGGCACATGAAATCAACAATCCGCTCATGGGCGTGCAGAACGCCTGCCGCATCATCAAGTCGGACTCGGGCCTCAATCCCAAATCCCTCGAATATCTGGAATTGATTGAAGAAAGCCTCGGGAAAATGGAGCGCATCGTGCGGGGCCTTCTTTTGACATCGCGAGAGCGCGATTCCGGAAAGCGCGATTTCGCCATGGAGCAGGCGGCCGCAAAAGCCGTGGCCCTGGCCCGCCACGCAGCGGACCGCAAGCGCATCGCCATCCGTGAAAATATGCCGGAATCCGGCTGCGTGGTTCACGGCGCGCCCGAGCGGTTCGAGCAAGTCGTGCTGAATCTGCTGCTGAACGCCGTGGACGCCGCGCCCGCGGGTTCCGTTATAAATGTGTCCGCCTCGTGCGGGCATGGCACGGAGTTTGCAATACTTCATGTCGAGGACCAAGGCCCGGGAATCCCCGCTCCGGTGCTCGAACACATATTCGAGCCGTTTTACACTACCAAGGAACCCGGAGTGGGCACCGGGCTTGGCCTCTATGTCTGCTACGAAATCGTCAGCGAGATGCAGGGCCGGATTGAAGTCGCGACCGGCCCGGAACAGGGCACGGCGTTCCATGTATACATTCCGCTCGCCAGAGAGCGCACACCTTCCGCGGATGACGGCCATGGACATATTGCTGGTTGACGATGAGAAAATCAATCTGATCACGCTGCGCGATGGCCTCGATGCCGCCGGTCACACCGTAACCGCGTGTCCGGACGCGGAACAAGGCCTGGCCGCGGCTGCGGTGTCCTCCTTCGACCTCGCCATCCTCGACTACAAGCTGCCCGGGGGCAAAACCGGACTGGATATGCTCAAGGAACTCAAGCGCTCGGCCCCGCAGACCGATGTTATGATCATGAGCGCGTTCGGTACCATAGACATTGCGGTAAGCGCCATGAAAAACGGCGCTTTCGACTTCATCACAAAGCCGTTCAGCCTGGACGAAATTCTGCTGAAAATCGAGAAACTCGCCAGGCATCGTGAACTCAAGCGGGAAAATGTGCAACTGCGCCGAGAGGTGCAGGGCCGCTTTTCCTTTGTGAACATGATCGGCCGCAGCGAGAGAACCCGCGAGGTGTTCCGGCTCATCGAGTCGTTCGCGGCCAGCCCCTCATCGGTGCTCATCACCGGAGAAAGCGGCACGGGCAAGGGCCTCACCTCGCGCGTCATCCATTACAACAGCCCGCGCAGCGCCCTGCCTTTTGTGGAAATCCACTGCGGCGCCATTCCGGAAAACATCCTCGAATCCGAGCTGTTCGGGCACAAAAAAGGCTCGTTCACCGGAGCGAACCAGGACCGCGAGGGCAAGCTCGAAGCCGCGGCCGGCGGCACCGTGGCTCTGGACGACATTGACACCATGCCCATGCCGCTCCAGGTCAAGCTGCTGCGCGTTCTCCAGGATGGCCGCTTCGAGCGCATCGGCTCCAACCACACCCTCGAACTCAAGGCGCGTGTCATCACCACGGCCAAGCCCACCATCGAGCAGGACGTGGCCGCGGGCCGTTTCAGGGAAGACCTGTATTACCGCATTAATACCCTGCGCATTGATCTGCCCGCTCTGCGCGAACGCAGGGAGGACATCCCGGCGCTCGCAGATTTCTTCATCGCCAAATACGGTCCCGTCATCGGGAGCGCGGCAAAGGCTTTCAAGCCCGACGCCATGGAAGCCCTCATGAACTATCCCTTCCCCGGCAATGTGCGCGAACTCGAGCACATGATAGAAAGGATCCTTCATTTATGTAAAGGGGATTGCGTGATGCTCGAAGATCTGCCCCGGGAAATCGTGGCCCCCAGCAGAGCTTTGATCACCATGAATCCCGACGACCTCGAAACCGGAAAACGCAGCTACACGAGAATGATGGAAGATGCTGAAAAGAAATTTATCCAGTGGGCCGTGCGCAAAGCGGGCGGAAACCAGTCAGAAGCCAGCCGCCTGCTGGACATGCCCAGGTCAACCCTGCAGGAAAAGATAAAGAGGTACAACATTGACTAAATCCATGGATATTCTGCCAGATTCCGGCAGGCGCTGCCGGATTCCGGCAGAAAACAGCGCCGTGTGACGATAATCAATTTTCTCAAAACAAAAAAATATTTTCAGACAATTAAAAAAACATGAAATTCCGGCTTCTTTGGACGGATCTTTGACTGGATTCTCCGGTCGTAAAAAAAAATCCTGTCTTTTCGCGCTCATGGTATCGTTTTTGATTTATTAGGGGAGAAATATTTCTGTTGGACCGGAAACCGAGCGCAAACTTATGTGGTATAATGCACAAACCATAACAGAAACGCAAAAAGCACAAGCCCAAGAATCCGTATCTTCGATCAGCCGTATTTTTAGAGAACAGAGCATCTCTTAAACAGTATCACCAGAAGGAGGAAAATCCTTTGCGTCCCAAAAACACTACTAAAACAATCGTGACCCTTGCCGTCATCGCGGCGCTGGGCGCCATGATTGGCGCCGTGCGGCTGTATTCGCAGTCCAGCGGCGGCGGAGCCGAATACATCGGTTCCGCTCAATGCCTGGCATGCCACGAGAACATTGACACCCAGCTCATGGCCACCAAACATTCCATTCTGTTCCAGAAGGAAGGCCCCGAGGACAAGCAGGGTTGCGAAGCGTGCCATGGCCCGGGCAGTGAACACATGTCCGAAGCGCCCGAGGGCATCATCCGCTTCAACGGCGCATCCAAAGCCGCCGAGAGCGCCGCGTGCCTCAAATGCCACGCCGACGGCGACAAGGCCGAATGGAAAATGAGCATCCACGCCTCCGAGGACATGTCCTGCGCGGATTGCCACAGCCCCCACGGCAAGGTCAAGGAGCGCTCCGAGCGCGAGAAACGGGAGATCGAAACCCTTCTCGTTGACAGCGAAGCGGACCTGTGCCTGGACTGCCATCAGGAAAAACGCGGCGAGTTCAGCAAGCCATCGCACATGCCCGTGCTCGAAGGCCAGATGGGCTGCTCCGACTGCCACAGCCCGCACAACAACTCGCCCCTCCAGATGGAGCGCGCGGCCGCGTCCTGCGTTTCCTGCCACGCGGAAAAATCCGGGCCCTTCCTCACCGAGCACGAACCGGTCGCCGAGTCCTGCCTCAACTGCCACGACCCGCACGGGTCCGTGAACCAGAATCTTCTCACGCAACGGCAGCCTACGCTGTGCCTCCAGTGCCACGCCAACACCTCGGTGATTCACCGGTCCAATTCCACCCAGTACAAGACCTGCACGAACTGCCACAAGGCCGTTCACGGCTCCAGGCTGAATGCGGACAACAATCTGTTCAACTGATACGCCATGACAAGAGACGATTCCAAGGGAGTTATGACCATGGAGAAAAGAATCAGGACAAAAATGATGGGGGCGGCGGCCGCGCTGTTCGCCCTGATCATTGCGTGCGCCGCGCCCGCGCGATCCGAAATTACGGGCGAAGCCGGCGTCATGCTTCGCGGCACGGACCAGACCCAGAGCCTGCTCCACATCGGCCGCGAACACAATATGCTGCCAAGGGACGCATCCGTATCCTTCCTCTCGCTGAATATGCCCCTGTTCCACAAACAGGGCGGCTATTTCCGCATGCTGGGAACCAACCTGGGCGAGGGCGATGTGTACAGCGCGATTCAGTTCGCGTTCAACCGAAACCTCACCGGGCAGGGCGGGTATGTGAAAACCCCGCATGTCATCAATCTCGCCAGCGGATACCACACTTACAGGGACGCCGAAAATCTGCGCCTCAACCTGTATCCCCTGGGCAAAATCCGGGCTTCGTTCGCTTACAGCAACGAAGATAAAACGGGCCGCCTCGGAACCACGAACTTCGTGGGCCAGAAAACCCGCGACATGAGCCTGGGCGTGAGCGGCAAGCTGCGCAACGCCGTGGTTTCATTCGGCATAGACGACCGCGAACTCAAGCACAGCACCCTGGCGCACGAGATGGACGGCGTGTCCGTGACCGTGACGCTCAACCCCGCCAACACCAAGCGGTTCTACGGGCAGGCGTCTTACGCCATGCGCGAGTTCGACAGCAGCATGACCAACACGGCCACCAACACCGTGGAGATTAAAAACACGGACTTGAGCGCCATGTATGCGCTGCGCAAAAATGTCATGCTTATGACCGGGCTGTCCATGAAAGAGCGCAGCAGCAGCCGCACTATCGAGTCTCTGTCCTATGACGATGACGCTTTCAGCTTCGGCGTCAGAATCCGCAGCCGCATCGGCCGCCTGGGCGTGAACTACAAAAAATCCGACCGGGACTATTCCGGCGGGTGCGTGGCCAGCGGCGGATGCGTGAGCAGCCGCGGCACGGAAACCTTCTCGATCAAGGGTTCCTCGAAACTGTCGTTCCTGGGCCTCAACGCGCAGTACGAGCACTCCAACCGCGATGTCACGGGCGGCGCTTCGTCCACCAACTTCTCGCACATGGCCGGGGAATTCATCAAGCAGAATTATTCGGTGAACCTGCTCGGTTTCAAGAAGTTCTCCACGGTTCTTTACAACACCAACAACAAAGACAACTACGATCGCAAGGCGCTGTACGGCACCTCCGCCAACCGCGTTGTGATCACCGGCGTGTCCACGGTGTACATGGCCGAGCCGAACCTGGACTTCACGCTGGACCTTTCGAGCGTGGAAACCCGCATGACCGGGCGCCAGGCCATGGAAGCGCAGCAGTGGGACTACAGCCTTGGCGTGGACGCGGACACCAAGTATTTCAGCCTTGGCTCCCGCTACTACTTCGAGCCGGGATCCATGCTGTCGTTCGGCTACTCCACCGCGGCCTCGGGCCTGGTTGACATTCAGGGAAGCAACCAGGTGCGCGAGCGCTCCGTGAGCGTGAATCTCGAAAAGAATATGGGCGCCAAGCATTCGCTCAACGCCGGGATCTCCCGCACCTACTTCTCGGACCAGTTGAACAGCGACATCTCCGGCAAGAGCACCTTGTACGAATTTGAAATCCTGCGCAAGTTCTGAAAGCGCGAACAGCTTTGACCATAAACAAAATCACCACGATCGGGTGGAGGGAGAAACAAATGAAGAAAAAGAATCACCTCATGAACATCATGGCCGTCGTGCTCATGGCGATGATCGGGCTTGTTCTCAAGGGCTGCGGCGGCGGAGGCACAAGCAATGTGCTTGCGCCAACGAACAACACGGCAGCATCCACGGTCACTTACACGGACACGCTGCCCTCGGCCATGGAAGCCAAGGCCGCCGCGGACATCACCACATTCGACACGGAAGCGCCCACGGCATTCTATGACGGCACGACCATCGCCACATCCGGCGCCACGACCCAGGCCATCACCGCCTGCAACAGTTGCCACGCAAGGACGCAGTATGTGCCGTTTCTCAACACAAGGCACTACAACAACAATGTCACCTGCGAAAGCTGTCACGGCGTGTCCAGCCTGCACACCGTGGGCGGGGGCGACAAAAACAAAATCATCGCCGCATGGCAGGCGTTGAGCGCCAGCACATGCGCGAACTGCCATTCCTCATACTACGATGAATGGGAAAAATCCGGCCACTCCACCGCCAAGCACGCGGCGCACGGCAGCAGCGGATGCACCCCCTGCCACACGGGCGAGGGATTCATCGAATACGCGGGCTGGAGTAAAACCAACAACAACGACGACCTCATGTACTTCCTCGGAGAATCCGGGGCCAAGACCGTGACCGGAGCGGAGACCGAGGGCAACGGCGCGCACAATGTGAACTGCGGCGCCTGCCACAGCCCGCACGAAACCGGTTACGCCGGCCAGTTGCGCCTGGACAAATCCGCCCTGTGCATTTCCTGCCACGAGGGCCGCAAGAAACTGCCCGGCGACAGCCGCGCCCCGCACCACAACCTCCAGGGCCGCGTGCTCCTCGGCCAGGGCATCGTCAACACCAGCCACGAAATGCTCTGGGACCGCGCGGGCTTCCTTTGCGGCAGCAACGAGGAAACCAGCTCCGCCGCATGCGGAACCTCGAACACCTACACCACGATTTCCACGACTGTGAATCCCATCATGGGCCCGGCCACAACCTGCACGGACTGCCACATGTACTCCAGCGCCACCGCGGGCAAAGGCCACACTTTCAAGCCCAACTCTGAAAAGTGCAAAACCTGCCACACCGGCATGAGCCCGGCGGCCGTGATTTCCAACATCCAGAGCAACTACGACGCCCTGTATAATCCCATGAAGGCGCGCCTGGACGCAGCCGTCGCGGGCCTGGGTATGCAAATCGGCTCCACGGGTTTGGTAACGAACGCCGCGGATTACACCGAAGCGCAACTCAAGGCTTATTATGAAGCCTCCTGGAATTTGAACTACATTGACTACGACGGCAGCAAGGGCGTGCACAACTTCACTCTGGTGGAGAAAGCCATGGAGTACACGGACGCCATGCTCACGAGCCTCGGTTATTGAGGACTCCGGCATTACGCCGTCGGACGCCTTGACGCGGAGGAACAACGAATTCACAAGTTGACTGAAAGGAAATGACAAGCCCGCGGGCGTATGGCCCGCGGGCCTCTTTCAGAAACACATGACCCAAGCCTTCGACCTCTTTGGATACTGTTTTTCCCGATGGAGTGACGCTCTCACTCCATCATCTTTTTGTCAACACGCCATTTCGCCGGAAAGATGCGATATGCTGAAATGGCCGAAGAGTATCGCAAGACACGCAATTACATATCAAAAAACCCATGGGAGGGAACGGAGATGAAAAGAATCTCGAAGACCGTTGCGGCCGCATTCGCGTTCGCCACATTTGCGGGCGCAGCCGTGTTGCTCGGCGCCGGCAAGGCGGATTCCCACGAAAAAATGCTCCTCAAGCCCAAGGCCGAGTTCTGCTACATGTGCCACGCGGACAAGAAAGCCGTGTACATGAAATCCGGCCACGGAAAGTTCGATGTCACTTGCGACATGTGCCACAACTCGCACGGCTCGGGCAACAAGTCCATGCTGCTCAAGCCGGGGCAGGACATGTGCTACGCGTGCCATTCCGATGTCAAGGATCACTTCAACAAATCCGAGCACGGCGCTGCGGGCATCACCTGCAACATGTGCCACGACCCGCACGGCACGCCGGACGCCGAGCCGGCCAAGCAGGCCCCTCCGGCCAAAAAATAACGCGCCCGGCGTAACGGGAGCCAACCATGGAGCAAGACACACGGAAATCAACGGGTGTGCGGCGCCGCACTTTCCTTGACACGCTGCTGCGCGGCTGGGTTCTGGCCGGCGTGGCGGGCATGGCGTATCCGGTGGCCAAATACCTCACGCCGCCGCACGCGCCGGAAGCCGCGGAAAAGGAAGTGGAAGCCGCCGCCGCGGATCAGGTCAAGCCGGGCGAAGCCGTGAAATTCGAATTCCACGGCACGCCCGCGCTGCTCATGAATGTGAAAACCGGATTCGTGGCCGTGAGCGCGGTTTGCACGCACCTCGGATGCATCGTGGACTGGGACGCCGGAAAATCACAGGTCGTGTGTCCGTGCCACAACGCGATTTTCGATTACAACGGCAACATCGTGTCCGGACCCGCGCCCCTGCCGCTCGAACGCTTCGAGGTGGATGTGCGCGACAACAAGGTCATGGTCCGCAGAAAGGGGTAACCGTGCCAGAAGAAGTTAACGGGAAAACTCCCCGGCGGAAGGAAAACAGCATCACGGCGCAGTTGCGAGGCATCTGGCGGCGCATCAGCCTCGAGGCCGTAGGCGCCGTGGTGTACGGCGGCGTGGACCGCCGCCTGGAACTGTCCGACGCCATCGAGCACGCGCTCAAGCACAAAGTGCCGCGGCATGTGAATTGGACATATTGCTTCGGCGGCATCACCTTCTTTCTGTTTCTGGTGCTCGCAGCCACGGGCATCCTGCTCACACTGTACTACAGGCCGTCTTCCTCGGACGCCTATGAGAGCGTGAAGTACATCATGAACGATGTGCGCTTCGGATGGCTGATCCGCAGCATCCACCACTGGGCCGCCAACCTCATGGCCTTCACCGTTCTGGCGCACATGGTTCGCGTGTATTTCCACGGCGCGTACAAGCACCCTCGCGAGCTGAACTGGATAGCGGGCGTTTTCCTTCTCGCGCTCACCCTGGCATTCGGATTCACCGGCTACTTGCTGCCCTGGGACCAGAAAGCCTACTGGGGCACCACCGTGGGCACGCGCATGCCCGCGGCCATGCCGTTTATCGGCGATTTCATGAAGCTCTTTCTGCGCGGAGGCGACGAAGTCACAGGCCGCACGCTCTCGCGCTTCTACAGCCTGCATGTCGTCATCCTGCCCATGGTCACGACCTTCTTCCTCGCCGCGCACTTCGCGATGATCCGCAGGCAGGGAATATCCAAACCCATGTGACGCATGGAGCAATCGTTTAGGAGCAGCCGTGACTGAACAGGACAAAAAGCAACCGCAGCTTCAAGATGAAGAGTCTGGCGGCATTCCGTTCTATCCGCTGCACTTCATGAAGGAAGTCATGGTCGTGACAGCCGTGCTGCTCGTCATCCTTGCGCTGTCCATTTTCTTCCCGGCCGGTCTTCAAGAGGCCGCGGACAGTTTCAGCACGCCCGAGCACATCAAGCCCGAATGGGTATTTTTAGCCATGTATCAGTTGCTCAAGTATGTGCCCCAGGGCGTGGCGTTCGGCAATGTCACCTATCTGAATCTGTTCGTGGCCGCCACCGGGATTCTCGGGCTGGCAGTGGCCGCACTGCCGTTCCTGGACCGCTCGCCTCACACCATGGCTCGAAAGCGCCCCCTGTTTCTGGCGCTCGGCCTGCTGGCGCTTGCGCTCTTTGTCGTCTTTACCTATCTCGGGCATTTTTCAGGGGCGCGGGATCCCATCTTCGGGATGCTGATTCCATGAACACACGCATGCCCCTGCCTGTCAAGGACGGATTTGTTATGAAACGATTTCCGGAAGCGCGCCCGGCGGCGCTTTGCCTGGCGCGCGTTCTGCTCCTGCTCTGCACTTTCGCATCAGCCTCCCACGCCCGGATCGTCCGGTTCGAAGAAGGGTCCACCTGCCATGTTTGCCATGGCAAGGAAACCGTCACGCACGCGGGCAGCGTTCACGGCCGGTTTGATGTGTCGTGCGTGGACTGCCACGGCGGTGACGACACGCAGATTCTGTGGACCGCGGCCATGAACCCCGCGGCCGGATTCCAGGGCCGGTTCGGCCCCGAGGAAACCCTGTCCATGTGCGCGGGATGCCATAGCGATTATGAAAAGATGCGCCAGTTCGGCCTGCCCGTGGACCAGCTTATTCAGTACAAGTCGAGCGAGCACGGCAAGGCGCTGTTCCAGACCGGCAACAAGTCCGTGGCCGTGTGCACAAGCTGCCACGGGATTCACGACATCCTCGAAGTCAAAAATCCCCGGGCCAGCGTGTATCCCACGAATGCGCCGGACATGTGCGCGGGCTGCCATGAGAACAGGAAGCTCATGAAGCCCCTTGGAGTCAGCGCCACAGTGGTTGCCGATTACAGGAAGGGGCAGCACGGGCGCAGGCTCCTTGAAAAGGATCTGGCCGCGCCCTCGTGCCCCACATGCCACGGGGCGCACAGCGCCGCGCCGCCGGGCGTGGCCGAGGTGGTCAATGTGTGCGGCCAGTGCCACGGCAACATCCGGGACCAGTTCAAGCGCAGCGTTCACTACCGCGAGCGCCTGGAGTGCATCTCGTGCCACGGAAGCCACAACAATGAACCTCCGTCCACGGCCATGTTCACGAGCGCCAGGCCCGGCGGGTGCCGCAACTGCCACACCGAGCCGGAATCCCGCGCAGCCGTATTTATCAGGGACACTTTGTCCCATTTGAGCAAAGCCCGCAAAGACCTGTCCGCCGCGGAAAAGGCCGCGGAGCGCGCTGCGCGCGAGGGATTCTATGTCGAGAGCGAGCAGGTGCTTCTCAAGGAAGCGCATACCGCGCTCATGGAATTCCGCAACACGCAACATTCGCTCGACATGCCCGACACAGACGCGCAACTCGCCACGGTCTCGTCCAAGGCGTCCCATGTCATGGACAACATCAAGGCCAAGAATGAGCGCATCATTGACCGGCGCATCGTAATGGTTGCCGTGGCGGGATACATGCTCGCGCTGCTGCTGATGCTGTTCATCAAGTACCGGAGGCTCAAGAAAGCCCATTCGGAGGCTCAAGCGCAGCACGATGCCTGACACGGACCGCGAATCTCCAAACCGTCCCTTTGTCATTCAAGTGGCCGTGGAGTTGAAAACCTTCATCAAAGTGGCCATCGTGCTTTTTATTGTGTTCGTGGTGGCCACTTTCCTGGGCGTGAAGCGCACGGAGCGGCCGGATTTCTGCGCCACCTGCAAAATCATGGTTCCCTATTACGAGGCGTGGAAAAACTCGTCCCACAACCAGGTCCCGTGCATCGAGTGCCACTATGCGCCCGGCATCCGCAGCACCGTCGAAGGCAAGTTCAAGGCCATTTCGCAGGTCGCCAAATATGTGACCGCCACCGAGGGCACGCGCCCCTGGGCCGAGATCCCCGACGAGTCGTGCCTTCGCGAGGAATGCCACGAGCGGCGCCTGCTGCGCAGCAAGGTCAAGTACGGCAATGTGGTCTTCGACCACAGGCCCCACCTGCTCGATATGCGCCGCGGCAAGCAGCTCCAGTGCACCTCGTGCCACTCCCAGATGGTCATGGGCAGCCATATCAGCGTCACGCAGTCCACCTGTTTCATCTGCCATTTCAAAGACAAGTCCATGCCCAAACTCTGGGGAAGCTGCTTGGACTGCCATCCCGACCCGAAATCAAAGATTAAAGTCGCGGGCGGCGCGGAGTTTCCGCACAAGGATTACATTGACCGCAATGTGCCGTGCATGAAATGCCACACCAATGTGGTGCAGGGCGACGGCGCCGTGCCCCGCGAGCGCTGCTTGAGCTGCCACAACGAGGAGCGCCACTCGCGCGAATACGACAACCCCTCCAAAGTTCACACCATCCATGTGACCGAACACAAGGTGGAGTGCTTCGACTGCCACCTGGAAATTCAGCACGGGCTGCACAGGGCGCAGGTGCGCGAAATGCCCTCGTGCGACACATGCCACATGAACACGCACCAGGCGCAACTGGAGCTTTACAACGGCACGGGCGGCCGTCGCGTCCAGCCGCACACCAGTGAAATGGCCGCGCGCCAGGTGTCATGCCGCGCCTGCCACATCGTGCAGCCGGATAAAAATGGCGCTTCGTTCCCCGGCTCGACCCTCATCGCGGAGAACATCGCCTGCATGGCCTGCCACGGACCCGAGTACAAGGACATTCTCGGCAACTGGCAGCGCACCCTTGACGGGCTTATCGCGCAGACGCAGCGCGACGCCCAGGCCGCCCGCGCCGCGCGCCCCGGATGGCAACTCAACGATACGGAAAAACTGCTTGCCGAACAGCTTCTCAAGGACGCGGATTTCAATCTGGACTTTGTGCGAGGCGCCAAGGGCGCGCACAACATTCATTACGCCCGCACTCTGCTCGAAAAATCCCAGTCCATTTACAAGGGGCTGCTCAAACCCGAAAATCTGCATCTGCTCGCTAAAGTGGACAAAAAAACCAGGCCCAAAGCCGTGTCCAGGGATACGAACTGCACCAAGCTGTGCCACACCGCGCCGCCCGACAAAACCATCCGCTACTACGACAAAGACTTCCCGCACGGCAAGCACGGCCCCGGCAACAAGGTTGCGTGTTCCCAGTGCCACAGCACGGATAAGCACGGCGAAACCACGCTTTCGCCGGAGTCGTGCAACACATGCCACCACACGCAAGAGCCGGCAAAAGACTGCTATGCGTGCCACAAGGACTCCATGCGAAAACAGATTGGAAACTTCCCGCACCTGAAGCATTACAGTTCCAACGGGGTGGCGTGCGCTACCTGCCACAAGCTGTCCGGCGCAAGCGGAACCATGAACATTCAGCGCGACTGCGCCTCGTGCCACCATGTCACCGGCGCGGCCCGCTGCGCCAGTTGCCATACCGCATCCGTCACCACCAGCAGAGGCGCATCGTTCCCGCACAAAAAACACGCAACCGATTACAAAGTCAAATGCACCCAGTGCCATGTTTTCTCGGAAAAACGCGCGAAAATGGTGTTCACGCGCAACTGCGTGGACTGCCATCATGAGCCTCGCGGCAATACCTGCGCCGCATGCCACGCAGCGCCCGCCGCTCTCACGGCCAAAAGCGAAATGAACTACGATTGCGATTTCTGCCACAAGGCGGGCAAGGGCGGCGGTTTCGCCGATCCATGGGCCGATTGCGGCAAATGCCACAGCCAGCAGATCCGGGAAGAAGCAGCGGTTCACGGCGCCAGAAGCTGCGCCAAGTGCCATCCCCTGCATTCCTGGAGCGCGAAGGGCGCGGCGGCTTGCGCCGCTTGCCACAAGAAGGTGAAGCACAAACAAGCGGTGGGCGGCGACTGCTTTGAATGCCACAAGCCGCATGTCTGGAAAAGTGCGGCCCCGGCCGCGCGCTGATGCGAGAATGCGTATATGATGTTGTGAAATGCTTGATGACGAAATGGACAGATGGGCGGCGTCCCGCGCCGTCCCCCACGGATACAGTTTTATGCGAATTATTGCCGTAAAACATGGATTGTCACAGCGACGGTGCGCCGTCCGCTCTGCGCAGCACGCGCTGTTCGCGTGCGCGCTTGTTTGGGCCGCGCTTTGCGCGTGCGGCACGCACACGCAAGCGGCCATGCTCAACGAACCCCTGCACCAGGGCCTGCGCTACGAGGATTCCGAGTGCCTCATGTGCCACAGCGCCACTGTGACCGGCGAACGATCCGGGCGCACTTATGAACCCGTGGATCCGGATTCTCTCAAGCATTCCGTGCATAAGGAAATCCATTGCGTGCAGTGCCACAAGGGCGCGCGCCTCTCGAAGGATCGCAGCCACATGACCGCCATCACCATGGTCGAGTGCAAGGACTGCCACTACAAAGGCAACGACATCGGCGCCCCCCAGAAAGATGTTGCCGAAGAATACATGCAGGGCGTTCACGGACAGTCCGTTCTCAAGGACAAAGCCTCAAAAGCGCCCCGCTGCTGGGACTGCCACACTGGCCATTCCATCAAAAAAGTGTCCGGCGGCAAGAAGTCCGTAAACCGCGACCGCGTGGTCAAGGTCTGCAAGAACTGCCATTACGATTCCAAAATCATGGGCAAATATAAACTGCGCACGGCTTTCATCGCCCAGTATGACAACACCCCGCACGCCAGGGCGCGCCAGAAGGGAAACGACAAGGCCGCAATCTGCACCGATTGCCACGGCAACCACAACATCAAAAAGCGCGATGACCCCGGCAACCCTCTGAAGCCCGCCCATGTGCCGGAAACCTGCGCAAAGTGCCACAAGGATGTTTCGGAGGTTTACAAAAAGAGCATCCACGGAAAGGGCTGGCTTGAGGGCGTCAAGGATGCGCCCGTATGCACCACATGCCACGGCGAGCATGAGATCCGCTATGTAAAAAACCCGGACGCCACCGTGTATCCCACGCATGTGGTGTCTCTGTGCGAAGACTGTCATTCGAACATATCCATCCAGCGCGAATACGGACTGCGCAACACTGTGGAGACTTACAAGAAGTCCTACCACGGCATTGTGAACAGGCTGGGCCGCGATGTGCAGGTGGCCAATTGCGCAAGCTGCCACGGCCACCATGACATCCTGCCATCAACAGATAAAAATTCCCGGGTGAACGCCGCCAATCTGGGCAAAACCTGCGGCAATTGCCACGAGCCGGCCATGCTGAACAGCAACATCGGCAAAATCCATGTGGCCGCCGAACCCGGAAGCTCCCTCATTCTGTTCTACATTAAGTGGATCTATATCGTCATGATTACCGGATCCATCGGGGGCATGCTGTTCTATATTTTCACGGACCTGTTCGGTTTCGTCACGCGCCGCCGCAGGCATATTCTCGAACGCATAAGGCGCAAAGAGCAGGAATCCGATGACAGCGCGTTCCATGACCCCGCCGGGGAGCACGGGCATGCGGATCCGGACCTTCCCGACGACATGGAAGTCGAGCGCTGGCCCCGCGCCTACCGCATCCAGCACCTGCTGCTGATCACTTCCTTCACCATGCTCGTGCTCACGGGAATGCCCCTCGTGTTCCCGGACCTGTCCATTTTCCGTCTCATCGCGCGCAACGAATTCCTCTATGAACTGCGCGGCATTACGCACCGCGCGTTCGGATTCCTCATGATCGCGCTGTGCGCCTACCATGTGCTGTTCGTGGCCGCCAACCGGGCGGCGCGCCGCGACATCCTCAACATGATTCCAAAACCCCGCGACGCACGCGACGCCTTCCAGGCCGTGCTATACAACCTCAACCTGCGCCGCGAACACCCGCACATGCCGCGCTACAATTTCATCGAAAAATTCGAGTATCTGGCCATGGCTTGGGGCAGCTTCGTGATGATCGCCACGGGCCTGGTTCTCACCTTCAACAGTTTCTTCCTCCAGTACATTCCATGGATCGGATTCGACATCGCAACCCTGGTGCACAAATTCGAAGCCATTCTCGCCACGCTCGCCATTCTGATCTGGCACATGTACACCGTGCACCTCACTCCGGATTTCTTCCCTATGAACAAAGTGTTCTTCAACGGGAAGATATCCCTGGGCAATCTTCGCAAGCACCACGGCGAGGAATATGAGCAGGTGGCCGAAGAACTCAAACGGCGGACCGCAGGAACCGTGGAGAACGATACGGATGTGCGGAACGGAAACGGAGGCGGCGATTCGTGAAGCTCCTCAAGCGTTCTCTGAAAATCATTGCCGCGCTCGCGCTGGTTCTTGCCGTGCTCGCGTGCATCCAGTTCTTTTTCCGTCAGGAGAAATTTATTTTCGCGTGCCGCGCATGCCATGAAATGCGCACGCACAAAACCAATTTGAGCTTCGCCAGGCACGAAGGCGTGGACTGCGTCAAGTGCCATGTGCTGGAATCCGTGTACGACATGGCGGTGATCAAGTATTTCAAACCGGAAAAGAAATACAAAAACATCACCGTGGCCGACGCCCGGTGCTCTGCCTGCCACCCGGACATCAAGGACCAGACGGTTTTTTACCACGATGTGCCGTTTTCCCACACCGCGCATCTCGAAGCGGGTGAGCATTGCTCCAAGTGCCACCGCAGTTTCGTGCACCGCAAGAGCCGGACCTCGCCTCTGATCAGCCTTCGCCAGTGCCGCGACTGCCACGAGAAAAAACGCAGAACGCACACGCCCCCGACCACCATCCGCGACCTGGGCGAACTTGAAAAGCAGCCCCACGACGACGGCTGGTATGTGGACCACAAGAATATCAAAAAAGCCGAGGAGAAATCCTGCGCCGAATGCCACCACAAGGATTTCTGCACCGCGTGCCACGACAACTACAAGGACCATGTGGACAACTGGTGGGCCAACCACTACCAGGAAGCCATGATCCGGTTGCCCGAGTGCCAGATCTGCCACAGGCCCGATTACTGCATCTCGTGCCACAAGCAGCGCATTCCAACCACGCACCGCACAAAAGAGTGGGGCATGAACCACTGGACCGGCATCAACCTGGTGGAGTGCAACACCTGCCATACGCTGAATTTCTGCAAATCATGCCACACGCGCAATCAACCCAAATCGCACGCAACCATCAAGGACCATGCGGGCATGAAACCTTCCATGGAACCCACATGCGATGTGTGCCACCAGAAGAATTCCTGTTCCTCGTGCCACCACTCGGAGACCCAGGGCGCGGCCTGCGGCTCGTGCCACGAGAAAGCCGCATCCAGCACTGTGAAAACAGCACAGGGAACCATGTCTCACGAGCGCCACACGGGGCAGGGCGGCGTGCTGTGCACGGAGTGCCACCGCAACGCACCCGAGCCGGGCAGGTTCCAGACCCGAAACGACTGCATGGCCTGCCACCACAGCCCCGAGCGCAAGTCCTGCCTCTCGTGCCACAGCGGCATCTTCGACACCGTGGTGCGCGTGAACAACCGCAGCTTCTCGCACAAGCGCCACACAGGCCCCGCGGACCTTACATGTACGACATGCCACCGCGCCGACGGAACGGGCCGTTTCACAAACGAGCAGGGCTGCTCCTCATGCCATCACAGCAAACAGCAGAGAAAGACCTGCTACGCATGCCACGGGGACATCCTGAAAAAGACCGTGTCGTCCAGCAACAAGAAATTCTCGCACGATTCCCATGTGAACACGCATGGGGTGCCGTGCCACAAGTGCCATGTTTTCGCAAACACCAGAACCGGGCTGCGCAACGCTTATGACTGCAACTCCTGCCACCACAATCAGGCCGGAGGCAATTGCAAGAGCTGCCACCCGGTGCAGCAGCGCGAAACGGCAAAGAGTTCCATGGATTACGAGTGCGAATTCTGCCACAAAATTGACGGCCCCAATTTCAGCGACCCGCGCGGAAACTGCCGCAGTTGCCACGCTCTGGCTTATTCCCAGGAAGTGCAGGCGCACGGCGCCAAATCGTGCGACACATGCCACCCGCCGCATTCCTGGGCCTATGGCAAGGGAACGCCCTGCGTGAAATGCCACGCAAAGCCCGAGGCCATGCACAAGCGCGACATCAAGGGGATGAAATGCACCGACTGCCACGAGCCGCACATCTGGCGCGCGGCGCCGCCAAGATGAGGAGGCTGCGGGATGCGCCTGGTATTTCTGCGCCCGCGCAATGTATTTATTTTCGGGTCTCTGACCCTTGCAGTTCCCGCGTGCGGTTTTAATATTTAGTAGATCTATGGGATTTTGTGTAAGCAATCCAAAATGCGGATTCATTGATATAAACAAAACACAACGCAAGGAGGAAAACATGAGCAGAAAAATCTTCATCGCAGCCCTGGCCCTGTGTCTGGCTCTGGCTGTGTCGGGCGTGCGCCTGATCTCGGCCGAAGACGCCAAGGAAGAGAAAAAGCTCGAGTTCAAGGGCGCCAAGCAGTGCATCAACTGCCACAAGGATCTGGATAATTCCGTAGAGGTCTGGCAGAAGGAAATGCACGCCAAGGCGTATGAAACCCTGGGTACGGATGCGGCCAAGGCGTTCAGCAAGGATCCGCAGAACGATCCCGCTTGCCTCAAGTGCCACACCACCGGCTACGGGCAGCCAGGAGGCTTCGACCTCAAGCTCGAAGACAAGAAGAAGGAAGCGCTTGCGGGCGTGACCTGTGAGTCCTGCCACGGACCCGGCGAGAAGTACAACACGGTCATGATGCAGGCCAAGATGAAGGGCAACTACTCGACCGAGGCAGCGGCCGAAGCCGGACTTCTGGTTCCGGATGAAAAGACCTGCCTCACCTGCCACAACGAGGAAAGCCCCACCTTCAAGGAATTCGATTACGAAAAGATGGTTGCAAAAATCAAGCACGGCGAAAAGCTCGAAACCAAGTAATTCGCGCCGCGCTTACAGTGTGGAAATCCCGGATGGCGGACCCGTTCCGCCATCCGGTTGCATTATCCGGGGCGCTTCGATGCGCGCCCCTTTGATGTTGGGAGACGCCTTATGAAATTTACCCTGATGCGCATGATGGCGCTGCTGTTTGTGGCCGCATTCTCCGCGGCCTGCATTTATGTGCCCCGGGCCATCGAAGCCGCGGAACAGAGAAAAACGGAACAGACGCTGGATTCCGTGTTCGGCGCGCGGCCCGTGGTGCTCCAGTACACATCCCCGGACTGTTCCACATGCAAAGCCATGAAGCCCGTGGTCAAAAAACTCAAGCAGGATTACAAAGGCCGCATAGATTTCGTGGAGGTTTCCGTGGAATCGGCCACGGCTCAAACGCTTCAGGAGATGTTCCCGCCCGAGTACCTTCCTTCGTTTTTCCTGCTCCATGACCGGGACACCGTATACACCCGCGTGGAAGGCGAAGTCTCGGACGAGCATTTCCGCGCCATGCTGGACGACATGCTGAACGCGCCCAAAAACATGGTGAACTGATAGCGCGCGAGGCATGGTTATTCGTCGTCCGCAATCCGGACCATTCATCTGAACGAGAGAGGAATTATTCATGGCCATACTTCAATACGCCCCCCTGTGCCTGGCGATCCTTGTCTTCGGGTACTATCTTTTCGATCCCGATGAAAAGCGGCAGCGGTTTGGTGCGGTTCTGCGCTGGGCCACGGTCCTGGCCTCCACGGCCATGGTGATCCGGCTCTTCGCGCTCTTCCTGGGCCGCCGCTACGAGTTCGCCTATGTGTTCGAGAATTCGAGCCAGGATCTGGAATTCATTTACCGGTTCTCCGCGGTGTGGGCCGGGCAGGCGGGCACCTTCCTGCTGTGGTACTGGTTCACGGCCCTGCTTCTCGTGTTCATGGTGCGGCCGCAGGACATGCGCAATCAGGTCTGGTGCGCCGTGGGTTTCGTGCTGGTTCTCATCGGCGTGTTTCTGGCCATCGAGTCCCCTTTCGCGCTTGTGTCCCGAGAAGAACTTGAAACGCTCCGCTCACAAATGGCGCGCGGCATGCTGGCGCCCGGATTCTTAAATTCCGCAGGTCTGCCCGCGGACGGCCAGGGGCTGAACCCCATTCTAAAAAACCCGTGGATGGCCATTCATCCTCCCCTGATCTTCATTGGCTACGGACTGGCTGCGGCGCCGTTCGCCCTGGCTGCGGCCGCAGTCGCCAAAAGGCAAATCAACTCCTGGGCGCATCCGGCGCGCATCTGGTCGGCGCTGGCGTGGGCGTTTCTGGGCGCGGGGATTTTCTGCGGCAGTTACTGGGCGTACATCATCCTGGGCTGGGGCGGATACTGGGGCTGGGACCCTGTGGAGAACGCATCGCTTCTCCCCTGGATCGCGCTCGCGGCACTGTCCCACGGCCTCATCATCCAGGGCGGCGGCAAGCGGTTCTCATCCTGGAACCTGCTGCTCGCATTCGTTCCCCTGGCCATGGTTTTTGTCACAACCTTCCTCACGCGCAGCGGCGCGCTGGCCGAGTTCTCGGTGCATTCCTTCCAGAAGAGCCTGCTTTTTTATCCCATCGCCATGACCCTGGCCGCGGTGTGCGCCGTGAGTCTGGGGCTGTGGATATTCGCCCTTGGCGCGCGCATCGCCACGAACCGCGCGGACAGCGCCCCGAAATGGGGGCACAGGCTCCTGTCATGGACAATCGTGCTCATGATCATGCTTCTGGGTTTCGTGATGCTCGGCACCCTGTTCCCGCTACTGTCCGGAATTCCGGTGATCCGGAGTCTGCCCATGATCTCGGGCATGGCCGCGGGCGGGGCGGCCACCGTGGATCAGTCGTACTACAACAAGACCACTTTTTTCAGCATGTTTCTGATTGGCGGCATTCTGATCGCCTGTCCGTTCCTGTTTGTGCGGGCGGCCAGGGGCGCGGCCGGGCGCGCGCGCACGATTGCCGGAACACTGGGCGCAATCGCTGGCGCAGCGCTGCTTGCAGCCTCGGCGCCCAAGGCCTCGTCCGGCACGATTCTGGTTTTGAGTTACGCGCTCGCGCTTATGGCGGGCGCAACAGCCGCCATCAACATCGCCAATGTCCTGCACTTCTACAGGCTTAAAAACTGGAGTCTGGGAGGGTATACGGTTCACGCGGGGGTAGGGCTTCTCACTCTCGGCGTGCTCACCACCTCGTTCGGTTCCCGCGAACAGCAGGTGAGCCTGTCCACGGGCCAGACGGTCAAGGGCAAAATCGCGGAAGTCACGCTGACCAATGTCGAGTTTGACGCCAAACACGAACAGGGCATCGCCATTCTGGACATCAGGCGCGGCGCGAAAACGCAGATCGCGGCCGTGCGCTTCAATGTCGGCGAGACGCGGCGAGCGCCCACGCCCACCATTTTGAGTTCCCTGGCGTCAGACCTGTACATCATTCCCGAAAGCTTCTCCGCAATGCCGGGCGGCATGCCCGGCGGCGGCATGCCGCAAGCAGCGCCGGGCATGGGCATGATGGACGAACAGGACCTGCCCGAGGGCGACACCGTGACCCGCACACAGTCCGTGCGCGCGGGACAGGCGGAACTCCTGCTGATCGGGTGGGACCTGGCGTCCGGAGGCATGGAGCAGGGATCTCTGAATGTACAGCTTCAAATCACGGACGCGAGCGGCCAGCGGCAGATTACAGCGCCCTTCAACGCCATGGGCGGGGCGCAGAACAGCCCGGCCATCACGCTGGACGACGGAACCAAAGTGCGCGTGCTGCGCATCAATGTGAACAAGCGCCAGCCGGACCAGGAGTTCGCGGTTCTGGAAATCATCGAACCCCAGAGCCGCGCGCCGCGCATGCGCCCCGGGCGGTACGCGGATCCGTACATCATCCAGGCCTCTTTTTCCGTGGCGCAGGCCCCGGAAGCATCGCCCGAACCCGGACACGAAGGCCACGACCATGAGGAAATCATGGAATCAGGAGCCGTGCCGGGAAGCCCGGCTCCGGAAACCGCGCCGGATGCGGAACAGGATGTACAGAACCTGCCCCCCGGTCATCCGCCAATGCCCGAAGGCATGGACGGCATGGGAAGCGGCATGCCCGGTGGAATGCAAGGCATGGGTGATATGGGCGGCATGGGAGGCGCGATGCCTCCGGGCCATCCGCCTGCTGGCATGGGCGGCATGGGCGGCGCCGTGCAGGTGCGCATCCTCACCAAACCATTCGTCGTGCTTCTGTGGCTCGGAATGCTTCTCATCACCGCAGGCGCAGCGGCCGCATCGCTCCGGGGACGCGGCAAGTCCAAAGCAAACGACTGACCGGCGAAGCAGCGCCCCGCGGCCGCAACGCATTCGCGCGCGGCTTCGTTATAATGAAATGTCATGTGCGCGGAGCCGTCAAAGACCGTGGGGTTCGTCACCTTCGGCTGCAAGCTGAACCACGCCGAAACCCAGATTATGCGTGAAGCCTTCGAGGCGCGCGGCTTCGTGTGCTCGGATTCTCCTCACAACGCGGATATCGTAATCGTGAACACTTGCACGGTCACCGGCGCCACGGACCACCAGTGCCGCCAGGCCCTGCGCCATGCCCTGCGCCGCAAGGACAGGGACCCGTCGGCCAGGATCATCGCCACGGGCTGTTACGCGCAGACCAATCCCGAGGGGCTGCTCAAGATGGTTCCGGGACTGGACCTGGTTGCCGGAAACCGGGAAAAGGAAGTTCTGGCGGACCTTGCGCTGGAGTTGCGCGAGAACCACGGGCGAGAGCCGGTTGTGCGCGTTGGCGGCATCTCTCGTGCGCGCTCCCTGGACCCCCCGCGCGTGGCGCGTTTCAGCGGCATGACACGCGCGTATCTGCGCGTGCAGGACGGGTGCGACAACCGGTGCGCGTATTGCATCATCCCCC
>JAGUYV010000136.1 GCA_020061125.1 bacterium
CGGCGCGGCGCGCGGCCTGCGCCACACCCGCGGCTTCGTGCACCTGGTAGGTGGACGCGGTCAGACCCAGGACATCCGGACGAAATTCGCGGAACCGGGACATTACCGCTTCCAGATCCATGCGTTCGGCCACGGAGTCCACGACCCGCACCTGCGCGCCCGCGGACTCGAACGCCGCGGACACATACGCTACGCCGATATGCGGCAGCAGTTCCTTGAACCCGATATCGCGGTTGCGGTGCAGGCGCGTCGGCGGGATCACCACCATCACGCGCGGCGCTCGCTCCGGGCCGGTTTGTTTTTCAGGATCGGTCATGAGTCCGCGTTTCTCCGCTCCCCATGATTATAACACCGCGGAAAAACGCGCCGCACGGCTCACTGTTTGCTCGCGGCCGGTTCTCTGGTGATGATGCCCGCGCCCGCCTCTGACAGAACCGCGCCGTTTGCGTCCAGGGCGCGGATTGCGGCTTCGTACATTTTCTCGCCGCCCACGATTTCAAGTTCCTGCGGGTGCGGTCCGAGGATGAACCGGAACGACCAAACGCCGTCCGCGGCTTTGGCGTCGCCGTGCGTGCCGTCGTCGTACAGGGGTAGATTGCGCTGGGGCAGAAGCGGAAAGAACAGCGCCAGGGACGCGCCCGCCGGAAGCGGCTTGGCCGTGCTCGCGGAGATGTCCACGATGCGGTGCGCGGGATCGGTGAAATCGCGCTTGATGGAGACGCGGATCTCGGGCGCCGGCGCTGCTGGCGCGGTCTGCGGCGCGGCAGGCTTCTCGCCGCTTTTCTTGAGATGTTTTTTGAAGAAATTGGCGGTGCGCAGCATGACCTGGTCGAAGGGGGGCAGGTGCCCTCCGTCGTACCAGTAGGTTTCCTTGGGTTCTCCGGCCAGGTCCTGGAGCCGTGCGCCGGCTTCCGGAGAGATGGCATAGTCCTGCCTGCCGTTCATGAACATGGCTGGCCGAGGGGCGATGCGGCCCACGAAGTATTGCGGATCCACGGGCGCGAGGCTGTCCGCCACAGCGTCCAGTTCGGCTTCGGTGACGAAATTGCGCATGATCACGATGCCGGGCAACTGGCTGTGCCGCAGGAACAGGTGGAAGTCCGCGCCGCCGATGATGAGCGCGGCCGCGGCGATGCGCTTGTCCACGCCGCAGAAGGTGGACCCGATGATGGTTCCCATGCTCACGCCGAAGTAACCGATGCGCGACGGGTCCACATCGGGCCGGGTTTCGAGCCAGTCCACGGCGCGCCGCAGGTCGAGCACGGTCTGCGCATAGATGTGACGCAGGGTGTACCAGTCCGCGCGCAGGGCGTTGATGTGCTCCACCGCGCGCTCGCCGTGCAGGGCCGCGTCAATGGCCAGGACCGCGAATCCGCGCGTTGCGAAAAAATCATACGCGATCTTGATGTCTTCCTTGGACCCGGCGGCGCCGTGCACGCACACGATGGCCGGAAACGGTTTGCGCGCCTTGAGCGGCTCGTAGTACAGCGCAGTCACGCGCTGCCCGTTGGCGCTGTAGAACGATACATGGTATTGTTTGTACTGCGGCATCTCGTACATGAGCTTGAGGTCTGCGAGCAGGGGCTGGCTGGCGTCGTAATCGAACAGCGTGGGCCAGGGGGGTTCGACGCCCTGCTCCGCGCGCGCTGCGGCGCACAGGGCGATAACCGCTGTCAGCATAATCATTCCGGCAATGGCGCGTTTCATGGCTTTCATCTCCGCTTTCTTTTCATCCGCACAGATCCTAACCAATTCCCGTACCGGAAACAAATCAAATCGCGGCGCGGGACAGCATTAGCCGTTCAGAAATGATTCCAGAATCTTATTGAATTCTTCTGGCTGTTCGTACATGGGGGAATGGCGTGAGTTGCGTATGGTGACGCGGCGCGCGCCGGGAAGAAACTTCTCGAGCAGCGCCCCGCTCTTTTCCGTGACAAGAAGATCCTGCGCGCCGAACACCATCAGAACCGGCACGCCGGCCGCGGCTGAAAGGTCCGGAATCCTGTGATCAATCATGGACTCGAAATACGCGCCCATGGCCAGCGCGTCGTGGCGGCTGATGAAACGATTGCGCATGCGCAATAACTGCTCGATTTCCGGCGTTACATTCGCCGGGTCCACATTTACATTCAGCGCATAGAAATGAATGAGGCTCTTGTTCAGAAGCGGGACCGCCGCGGCGCGGTACAAAGGCAGGGCGAGTTTCATGATGGGGTTGCCGAGTTTTTCCGCGGGCGCGGCCACGATGACGGCCCTGTGCAGCCGCTCCGGGCAGCGGGCGAGCAGTTCCGTGGCCACGACACCGCCGAATGAATGACCCATGAGGATGACTTTGCCTCCTGGCGCCACGGACTCAATGAACGCCTCCGCGTCGGCCACGGCCTGTTCCAGAGTGACCCGTGCCGGGTCCGGCGCGTGCGTAAGCCCGCATCCGCGCATGTCCGGCGCAAGGCACCGCATGGCGCCCGAGAACCGCTCGAACTGGAACCCGAAATCCCATGCGTTGGACATCAGCCCGTGCAGCATCACGAACGGCTCTCCGCCGCCCTGTTCCAGATACGAAAAGCGGATTCCGTTCAGTGTGCTGAATTTGCGCTGTATGGTCTGCATAACCGCGGCTCCGGGTCGTGAATTCCTATATCATGGCGCGGCGCGGCGGGAATGTCTACACGCGAACAGGCGCAGGCTGCGGGTCTGGATTTATTTTTTTTCGCGCCGGGTTGGAGCGGATGATTTGTGCGGCCTGGGGTCGAGGCGCGCCTCGGCCTGGGC